>CAZPKJ010000074.1:13072-13645 GCA_964587075.1 uncultured Flavobacteriaceae bacterium
AGCAGTTCCATATGGTAATCGGCCAGTGAAATTTTTTGCGCGTTGAAAGTATTGGTTTCAATAATATCGGCCCCAGCCGTGAGGTACTGTTCATGAATCGATTTGATGATGTCGGGGCGAGTGAGTGAGAGTAAATCGTTGTTCCCTTTTAAGTCGTGCTTAAAATCTTTAAACCGTTCTCCCCGGTAATCCATTTCATCCAGATTATACTGCTGAATCATGGTCCCCATGGCACCATCCATTACCAGTATCCTTTTTTCCAGTTCGTTCCTGATATCCACTTCTCAATTTTATTTAATGAATTGCACAGACGATTTAAATATCATTCCGGATTAAGCCCTAAAAAAAAATCCCCTCCGATAAAACCGGAAGAGACCCACATCAGCTGTTGATATAAATTCCTGATCCGGCTTATCTGTTCATAGATGACTCAGCATCTATAATATGAATTGGCACCTTCTTTTGAGCAGACCGCCGCTGAATCAGTAATTATCCGGATTGAATAATTTCCATTTCAAACAAAGTCTTTCAAAAAGGGTTGCCAAGGTTTCGCAGGGCACATTCCCTCCACAT
>CAZPKJ010000075.1:0-13506 GCA_964587075.1 uncultured Flavobacteriaceae bacterium
CTTTGGTTTGACGTTAAACATGCAGAAGTACCCCTCCCCTCTATTCAGTATATTTACAACCTATGCTTTCTAGAAAAATTGCAGAATTGAAAAAATGAAGTCTAACATAAAATGTATTTATAATGAAATTGGTAGAATCAATTATCGATGATGTCCATACTCAATTAAAAGGATTTTATAACTATCCAGTTTTCAGAGATTCGGATACTAAAGAGAGTTTCATATCAGATTTAAAAAATGAATATCTAAAGGTAGTGAACAAATATTTTGAGTTTATTAGGTTATTTGACCAAGATTTTGGAGTAATTACTCCTTCCATAAATGAATACATAGGTCTTCGCATTTCTGAGCTATATCCAAATGTAAATAGTAATGTTAAAAGAATGGCTTTATCAGAACTCGAAAAATATTTTCCAAAGGAAATACCTAAGTTAATCGAAGAATATTCTAAAAAAGTGAAAAATCAAAGCCCACAATTGAAATACAAACCTTCAATGTCAATATACGAATATTTAATTACGCATTGGGTTAATAATAATACCATAAAATCTCATCAATCCGAGAAAATTGAAAGCTTAAAAAAACATATTGTAAAATATTCAGGATCTGATAGTAATTTTTATAAAACCGAAAGTCATACAAATTTTGATGCATTGCAATGGTTTGAAAGTGGCATCAATTCATATGAAACGATGGTCGAGGATCACTACAAAAGCTTGGAAACAGTCAGAAGGGCACTCAAATTAGAAAGCTTAAATGATGTCTTTATGGCGGTGACCAGCATCAGTAATACGGATTATATTTATCTTTATATTTTCAATCCAAATACTATGCTTCACCTTTATATTTACAAGGACACAATAGAGTCCATCGTTGAATATAACATCAGAGCAGACATTAGTAAAGTCGAAATAGGTTCAGAAAAATATCTAAAAATTTACATGAAGACCACGGAAAGGGAGGTTATAAAAATTTCATTCAATGACATATCACAAGCTGTAAAACTAAGAAAGTTCTTAACAGACAGAAGGAGTGTGAATCATCGAAATAACAACCATTCAAAAACTAGACATGCAAATAGGAATGACAATAAGTCCTAACCGGTTAAATATTTTTCGAATTGAAAAATTCCAAATGCAAGATGATATGTTCATAAATAATAATCGTTTTAAAAAAAATCAAGAATAGTAAATGAGGCGTGTGTTAACATTTTTGATAAGGAACCCAAATGAGCAAACTGAAAGCATTAGAAAAGAAACGATTTGAACTGGAACAGGATATCATAAATGGAAAAGATCCCTTTGAATGTTTTAAAACACATTTCAGCGGAGTAACGGGATCCTATTGCGGAGGACCACCCTTCAAAGTAGAAAATACAATGGTAATATACCGGGTTGTGCAATGGGAGAAAAAACCCAAAGAGATTCAGAAAACATCATATAACCCAAATTGGAGAATACGCGCAAACTGACCCACTGATTCCGCAGTAAACTGACCCACCTGTTCCGCGGTAAATTGACCCACCTATTCCGCGGCAAACTGCCCCCCCTAAATTAAGTAATTGCTCGGCTGTTTTGCAGGCCATAAATTCATACGTTTTGCGTGTGCTTTGCATACCGAAATATACATGGCATTTATTGCAAATCAAAGCATCACTATGAGTAAACTCCGACAAGTACTAAAGTTTTATGTTCAGCATCAGGGGACGCGTACCATACGCGATCTGACCGGTGTTTCGCGCAATGTAGTTAAGAAGTATATTGCGTTGTTCAAGGCGTTAAAAACCCCTTGGGACGAGCTTTCCAGGCTCAGTGACAAGGATCTGGAAGCCTTGTTTATTGAGGTGCCGATTGCGCCCGATCCTCCCGAGCGGCAGAAGGAACTTTATGATTATTTTCCTTATGTTGAAAAGCGCCTGAAACAATCCGGGATGACGCTCAAACTGCTGTGGCAGGAATATTCCACCACACACCTGGACGCTTTCCAAAGCACCGGGTTTTATAAGCATTCCCGGTTATGGAAAAACCGGTCGCACCCCTCGATGCATATGGTGCATAAGGCGGGTGAAAAAATGTTTGTTGATTTTGCCGGGAAAACCCTGCCTCTGATCGATCCCCAGAGCGGTGAGATTAAGCAGATGCAGGTCTTCGTAGCCATTTTGGGAGCCAGCCAGCTCCCTTTTGTGATGGCTGTGGAAAGTCAGGATATCGAGGACTTTATCCGGTGTTGCGAACACGCGCTTCATTATTTTGGCGGGGTACCGGTGGCTATTGTTCCGGATAATCTTAAGGCGGCCGTATCCAAAAGCAACCGATATGAGCCGCGCATCAATGAAAACTTTGAAGCCATTGCCGAGCATTATGGCATGGTGGTATTGCCGGTAAGGGCCTACAAACCGAAGGACAAAGCACTGGTGGAATGAGCGGTTAAAATTGTTTACAACCGGATTTATACCAGTCTGAATGAAAGAGAATTTACCTCGATTCATGATTTGAATACAACGCTCCTGCTTCTTTTAGAAAATTATAATGCCACTCCCTTCACCGGCCGGACATATTCCCGCAAAGACCAATTTGATGAACTGGAAAAGCACACCCTGCAGCCATTACATCCCTTGCGTTTTGAAATGAGAAAGTCCACCGTGGTCACGGTGATGAAAAACGGTCATGCATGCCTTCATGGCGATAAACACTACTACAGCGTTCCCTATGCATTTATTGGGAAAAAGGTAAAGCTGTTTTACTCCAAATCCATTGTTGAAATTTATTACGAATACGAATTGATTGCGCGTCACGAGAGGATGAAGGGTCCGGGGCACTATACCACTGATCGTGCTCACATGGCGACCTTCAATTTACATATTGCCGATTGGAACCCGGAGCGATTCATCGCCAAGGCCAGTCAAATTCATCCCGATGTGGCATCCTATATTCATCAGGTATTGATTAAAAAGGCGCATCCCGAGCAGGCTTACATATCCTGTCAGGGAATCCTATCTTTTGCAAAACGTGTAGGCCATACCCGTTTGATTGCTGCTTGCCAGCGGGCACATCAATATGGATTGTATCACTTTAAAGCCATCGAAAACATCCTTCAGCGCAATTTAGATCAGGCAGAAACAGAGGCTGAACCTTCTCAAATGCCTGAGCACGATAACATCCGTGGCGAAAATTATTATAGTTAAAACCCATACAAAAACTCAAAAAAATGAATGCACAGCTTATTGAAAAAATGAAAACCATGAAGTTCTATGGAATGCTTCGCGCCTTCCAGGCAAACCTGGAATCCGGAGCAATGAATCAGCTTACGGCTGATGAAATGGTTGCCCATCTGATTGATGAAGAATGGGATGACCGGCACAACCGTAAAATAGCCAGAAACCTGCTCAATGCCAGGATCCGTTACAAGGCTACTATCGAGCAGATGTACTTTGAAAAGGACAGAGGTATTGATAAAAACCTCATTCTGCGATTGGCCGATGGTTCCTTCAAAGAAAAAAAAGAATACGTTCTTATCACGGGAAGTACCGGGATTGGAAAAAGTTATCTGGCTTCGGCGTTAGGACAGGAAGCCTGCACACAGGGGTATCGGGTTATGTACTTAAATGCTACTAAGCTGTTTGCAAAATTAAAGATGGCCAAAGCGGACAACTCTTACATTACTGAAATTGCCAAAATGGAACGACAACATTTATTAATACTGGATGATTTTGGTATACAACCCCTGGATGCGCAAAGCCGTTCGATGTTTATGGAAATTATTGAAGACCGGCATGGAAAGGCGTCCACTATAATTACTGCCCAGGTACCTGTATCTAAATGGTATGAAGTAATAGGAGAAGTTACCATTGCCGATGCCATAATGGACCGGCTTATTCATAATGCTCACAGAATAGAACTAAAAGGAGAATCTTTAAGAAAATCATTAAAAATCAAAACCGAAAATCAAGTAGGATAATTAACTATATTTGTTAACGGTGAAACAGCAACAGCATCCTTTATTTAGGCACTTAACTTTGACGGGTCAATTTGGCGCGGAATAGGTGGGTCAGTTTGCGCGGATATCCATTATACTCAGAATCTTCGAATAAAATTTATGTCGGGCAATCGAGTGTGTTGGAAAACCGTGTTTTACAACATAATGGATTTACCATTCACCGACATTGGACGCACAGGCATAAACCATGGGTTCTTTTTTATTTTGAATCTTACTCATCAAGAACTGAAGCAATTATTCGTGAAAAAGAATTGAAGAATGGCACAGGCAGAGATTTTCTACGAAAAAAATTGGTAGATTTCATCAGCTCACCTCCTTATTCTGTAATTCCTTCGTTGGGCTCATAATCCGCCGCGGCGGATCATCGGTTCGTGCTGAAAGTCCGCCTCCGGCGGATCCCCGCTACCAAGTCCTGGCTCATAGCCGGGACTTTTTTTTAGGTTAATTTTTTTCTTATGTTTTTCACATAAGTTTTATATTCTGTAACTCATCACAAAATTTACGTCGGGCAAACAATTATCTGTTCAGAAGATTGAAGGAGCATAGTGGTCTGGGAGATTTTCAATCCCGGGCATGCCGGTTTCGTCTATGGAAACTGATTCATTTGCGTGCTTATAAATTACGCGATGGTGCTATGAAATAAGAAAAGGTTTTAATATCCTGACAGGGAAGGGAATTTATCCGCAAACTGATTGTGGGGTGGAGTCCCGAGGATAAATCTCGGGATAGCTCGTTGGACTCATAATTTATGCTTTTGCATATCATCGGTACTTTGTCCGCCGAATCGATGTGAAGGAAAGTAGCCGAGTCCGATTGCCATGACTTCATTCGGTATTTCAGCATCATTAAACAGCCATGATTTCATAAAAAACCCCCTTGTTTAAAGGGGTTTTCCATGTTAGAATAAATTGTCGTCGATATCATTATCGTCGTCATCTTCATCGTCGTCATAAATATCATCACTGGTTAACCGCTCACCCCAGCTGGGCAATTTTTCACCGGGTATTTTGAAATCATCCATATCCTCATCAAGATCCGATTCAATCTCCGTGATTTTGGTACTCATTTTTCCTTTATAATTTTCATCCTCAAAACGTGTTTCAGAACTGGTTTCCCGGATGGTGGTAGCAGGTGGAATGAACGTGGTTTTTTGGATTATTTCTGTTTTCGGTTCCTTTGGGGCTGCTTTAGGCTTCGATGAAACTTTTTCAGCATTATTTTTAGTAACGGCAGTCGGTTTTTCTGCCTGCTTTATTACCGGTTTGGCAACCACTTTTGGTGTAATGACTTTAGGGGCCTTGACTTTTACAACGGTTGCTTTTGCCGGTTTCGATTTTGAAACAGGTTCCGCTTTAGTCTTAGATTTGGCTTGCGGTTTTGGCGCAACTTTAGTCTTTGACTTAGGTACTTTTGATGCCAACGTTTTTACTTTGGCCTGTTTCTTCGGCTTATTTTTGGCTACAACTTTCTTCACTACCTTTTTAACTGCTTTTTTTGTCACCGTTTTTGCCGGTGCCTTGGCCTTCTTTTTAACCGTTTTGCCAGCGGATTTCTTCGCCGATTTTGGAGCCGCTTTTTTAGCCTTTTTAGCAAGCGTTTTCGCCTTTGCTTTACCCTTTGCTGGCGCTTTAACCTTCCGGGCGGAGGATGACTTTTTCGCCGGCTTCTTTTTGACCGGAGCCTTTTTGGCGGAAACTTTCTTTGCTTTTGTCTTGGTGACTTTTTTCTTAGCCTTTCCTTTGGTGGAGGTACGGGTAGCCATAGCAGGTGGTTTTATAAAATTTGGAGTAAAAATAAATAATAATTCATCATCAAGGATATCTGTAAAAAAAATTCCTGCCGCCACCAACAGCCTGTCAATGAAACGGATTGAGAATATTAACCAAAAGGGAATTTATTACTTTTGTAACCGTTATGTATTATAATATGTGTCGACGAAATACCCCTTATTCCCATAACCGCCCCTGGTTTAAATCAGCAAGGCTGTTGTTGGCAGTAATAGTTTCCATGGCTGTTTATTCTTGTCAAAATGACCCCGAATTGCAACCGGTAATTGACGGAGTGCCTGTAATTACCCCAAAATCAAAGGCTTATATAACAACCATTCAAATCAATCAGTTTCCAGCAACCGACATCAATGGTAATACATGGGATACTATTAATACAGCTGCGGGTGACTCTTTCGGGTTGGCCGACATATTCTTCAATCTAACCATTCCCGATCCCAGTCCTCCGGTAATTTGGAGCCAGCAGTCGCATTTCTCGAATATTGCCCACACCGATACCACCCCATTCTTCCTGGTTAATAATTTTGAAATAGTCCCCTTCGACTCCTATATCGATGTTAACGTTTATGATTATGAACTACCCGACTCCACCTATATGGGTACCGTTAATTTCTTTATAGGCAAGTATCCCGACCCGCTTAACCCCTATCCCAATTACATTACGGGGAACCAAAATGGGTACTCGGTTACCATTGGGGTGCGGTACGAAGAATAATTTCATGAATTTTCTTGCTCACATCTGGCTTTCGGGTGGCGATGAACCACTTACCATAGGTAATTTTATAGCCGACCACGTCAAGGGGAGTCAACTTCAGCATCTCCCGGTGCCAGTTCAAAATGGAATCCGTTTGCACCGGAAAATTGATGCTTATACCGATCAGCATCCGGTAGTAATGCAGTCGAAAATCAGGCTGCGAAAACGTTTTGGTAAATATGCACCCGTAGTAGCCGATGTTTTTTACGATCACTTTCTGGCTGCAAACTGGAGCATGTTCGAAAAAGTAAATTTGGAAACCTACTCGCGGAATTTTTACCGGCTAACTGAAAATTATTCGACGCTTTTACCTGCCAAAACCATAACGATGCTCCACTATATGAAATCTCAAAACTGGCTCACCTCCTACGCTACCATTGAGGGAACCGGAAAAGCATTGAACGGACTATCACGAAGGGCTGTTTTTTATTCCGGAATGGAATCAGGTGGCGATGAACTGCTGACAAATTATGAGAGATACCGCAATGAATTTTTTATTTTTTTTGCCGAATTACAAAATTATACCAGACGTGCCATTCAAAATTTAAATACAGGCAACGGCTGATTACGTTATGAAGTAAACCTGGCCCTGAGGTATTCGCGGTTCAATCGTGCAATATTCGAAACTTTAATCTCTTTAGGGCATTCCGCTTCGCAGGCTTCGGTATTGGTACAGTTGCCAAATCCCTCCTGATCCATCTGTTCAACCATTTTTATAACGCGTGCGTTCCGCTCAACCCGGCCCTGTGGCAACAATGCATACTGTGAAACTTTGGCCGAAACAAATAACATGGCCGATGAGTTCTTGCATGCGGCAACACATGCTCCGCAACCAATACAGGCAGCCGATAAAAACGCTTCTTCAGCATCATCCTTTGGCACCGGAATAGCATTGGCATCGGGCACAGAACCGGTATTTACCGACACAAATCCGCCGGCCTGCTGAATCCTTTCAAAAGAGGTGCGGTCAACAATCAAGTCCTTTAAAACCGGAAAGGCTGCTGCGCGCCATGGCTCAATAACAATAGTATCGCCGCTCGAAAAACTACGCATGTGTAACTGACAAGTGGTTACTCCTTTCAACGGCCCATGCGCCCTGCCGTTAATATACATGCTGCACGTTCCGCAAATTCCTTCACGGCAATCGTGATCAAACGCAACCGGGTCCTTTCCCTGTTTAATGAGATCCTCGTTCACAACATCCATCATCTCCAAAAACGACATATCAGGACTTATATTTCTGGCTTCATAGGATTCAAATGAGCCCGGTGCACCGGAGTTTTTCTGGCGCCATACTTTTAACTTAAGATTCATATTACCACTCATATTTGTAATTTTTCGGTAAGTATCAACTGGTACTTATTCAGGTAATTTTTTTCACTTCAAATTTTCGCTTTCGCGGATGTTGGAACCTTTACTTATATGAGCGTTGCGAAAGTTTCACGTTTTCATATTCAAGCGGCTCTTTATGCAGTTTGAATTCACTGTTAATTCCACCATACTCCCAGGCAGCTACATAAGCATAGTTGTCATCATCACGTTTAGCTTCACCTTCCGGAGTCTGAAATTCCTCCCTGAAATGGCCCCCGCAACTTTCGTTCCTGTGCAACGCATCGGTCATCATCAGTTCACCCAACTCCAGAAAATCGGCCACCCGTCCCGCCTTTTCAAGGTTTTGGTTTAGCTCTTCGCCTGAACCCGGAACTTTAATGTTTTTCCAAAATTCATCCCGTAAGGCTCTAATTTTTCCAATACCCTCTTTAAGGCCTTGTTCATTGCGTGCCATTCCGCAATAATTCCACATGATTAAACCCAGTTCACGCTGAAACTCATGAACCGTTTTATTGCCATTCACTGATAGCAGCTTGTTAATGGTGTCTTTTACTTCTTTTTCGGCCTTGTCGAATTCGGGATGGTCGGTTGTTATGGCCACACGCTCTTCGCCGGCAAGGTATTCGCCAAGGGTTGCAGGCAATACAAAGTAACCATCCGCCAAACCCTGCATCAAGGCGCTGGCCCCTAACCGGTTTGCACCGTGATCGGAAAAGTTTGCCTCACCACAGGCATACAATCCGGGAATGGTAGTCATCAGGTTGTAATCAACCCACAATCCACCCATAGTGTAGTGAACTGCAGGATAAATCCGCATAGGGGTTTTGTATGGATTCTCTCCTGTAATTTGCTTGTACATGTCGAACAGGTTGCCATAACGCGCTTCCACCTGGTCCTGGCCCAAACGCCGTATGGCATCCGAGAAATCGAGATAAACGGCAAGTCCGCTGGTACCTACCCCTCTTCCCTGGTCGCACATTTCTTTTGCTTTGCGCGATGCGATATCACGAGGCACAAGATTTCCGAAGGAGGGATAAATGCGTTCGAGGTAATAATCGCGTTCACTTTCGGGAATATCTTCAGGTTTCCGGTTATCGCCTTTTTTCAAGGGCACCCATATTCTGCCATCATTACGAAGGCTTTCACTCATAAGGGTTAGTTTGCTTTGATGGTCGCCCGATACCGGTATGCACGTAGGGTGAATCTGCGTAAAGCAGGGATTTCCAAAATAGGCGCCTTTTTTATGAGCCCTCCAGATGGCACTTACATTTGAACCCCTGGCGTATGTGGTAAGGTAAAAAACATTCCCATACCCTCCTGTGCATAATACAACGGCATGGCCACTATGACGTTCAATTTCGCCGGTTACCAGGTCGCGGGCAATAATTCCCCTGGCTTTTCCGTCAATCATAACAACGTCCAGCATCTCATGCCGCGTATAGCTTTTTATGGTACCGGCTCCAATCTGTCGGTTCATTGCACTATATGCACCCAACAGCAGCTGCTGACCCGTTTGGCCCTTTGCATAAAAGGTTCTCGAAACCTGGGCACCTCCGAACGAGCGGTTGTCGAGCAACCCGCCATATTCACGTGCAAAAGGAACGCCCTGGGCAACGCACTGGTCGATGATGTTTACACTTACTTCGGCTAACCGGTAAACATTGGCTTCACGAGCCCGGTAATCGCCCCCCTTAATAGTATCGTAAAATAAACGGTAAACACTATCGCCATCATTCCTGTAATTTTTCGCAGCATTAATACCCCCCTGAGCGGCAATACTGTGAGCACGACGGGGGCTGTCCTGGAAACAGAACGTTTTTACATTATAACCCAATTCGGCGAGTGACGCGGCAGCCGATGCTCCGGCCAGTCCGGTACCAATAATAATAATATCGTACTTTCTTTTATTGGCAGGATTAACCAGCTTGAGGTTGAACTTATGTTTGCTCCATTTTTCGGCTAAAGGGCCGGGAGGAACTTTTGAATTCAATGTCATTGAAATCGGTTTTAATTTATTTAAAGAAAGAAAAAATAAACAGGCATGGCCGCAAACAGTAACGGAATAATGATACCGAATATCCAGATACCTAAGACACGTATTAAAGGAGTATAGGTATTATGCCGGATCCCAAGCGACTGGAATGCCGATTGAAAACCATGAACCAGGTGATACGACAACGCGATAAGGCCGATGAGGTAAAAGGCAACCAGCCAAGGCGTTTGAAAGGCGGTTTCAACAACCTGGTACAAATCACGAACAACTATCGATTTAACCGAAGGTACACCTTCCTGGCTGATAGTATTCTCGTAAGGCACCATGCCGGGTATGGCATTAACCGGATTTTTACTGATCACCGAGTTGGTTGCAAGTTCTACTTGATATTCAACCCATGGTACGTCGCCAAATTTATATTTATACCAGAAGTTGGCCAAATGGGTAACCAGAAAAATTAAAACTATAATGCCCAGAACCATCATATTTTTTGACGCGAACGTTGATGAACGGGGGTCTTTGGGGGCCATATAACCTTGCGGCCGGGCTTTTTTGTTTTGTAAAGTTATGCGGATGCCACTGATGGTGTGAAGCAGAATAGTCGCGTAAAGCAGATATGAAATCACCTTGATGGGAGTAAAGGATGTCATAAAAACCGAATACTGGTTGAACGCCAGTCCCTGATCGTGGTAGAACAACTGAAGATTGCCCGATACATGCACAATCAGAAACGAGCATAAAAAAAGGCCGGTGAGCGACATAAGTACTTTTCGGCCAATAGAGGAATCAAGAAATTTGAATAATAAACTCATTTGAGGAAATATTAATGATGCGCAAATTTATAGTCTGCAATCTTCTTATTCAAATAAATATCCTAATTTTATTAAAACTTGTAAGTTCGGTGTCTGTGAAGTATTTTTACAAGAATCCATAAATTTGTCAACATCTTAACCTGAAGAACAAATGAAATATCATCCAATTGCAAAAGAGTTATTTATAGAAAACCGCAAACGTTTTAGGTCAAAAATAAAACCGGGTTCCACAGCAATCTTTCACTCCAACGATGAGATGCCCAGAAACGGGGATGGCAATTTTCCTTTTCGACAGAATTCAGACTTGTTTTACCTGAGCGGTATCGATCAGGAACAGAGCATATTGGTAATCAGTCCTGAATGTCCTTTACCGCAATATCGTGAGGTATTATTCCTGCGTAAAACCAATGCTACTATCGCAGTTTGGGAGGGACATAAATATACCAAAGAGGAAGCACGTACGGCATCGGGTATCGAAACAATAATATGGATTGAAGATATGGAGTCGGTAATGACCATTGTGCTAAACCATTCTCAGAACATCTATGTCAACCTGAACGAAAACGATCGCCTGTCGACCTTAGTACCCTACCGGGATATGCGATATGCCAGGGAAATAAAGGAAAAATACCCGGCACATAATTTTGAACGGTCGGGCCCCATTATGGCTGAGCTGCGTTCGGTCAAATCAAAGACCGAAATCGACCTGATATCGGTGGCCATAAATATCACCGAAAAAGCCTTTCGCAGGGTACTGGAGTTTACACGGCCGGGTGTCATGGAACATGAAATTGAGGCCGAAGTTATTCATGAGTTCATCCGGAACCGTGCCACCGGCCACGCCTATAATCCCATCATTGCATCAGGAGCAAATGCCTGCGTCCTTCATTACAACGACAATAACCAGCAGTGCCGGGACGGAGATGTTATTCTCATGGATTTTGGTGCCGAATATGCCAATTATGCGGCCGATCTTACCCGTAGTATTCCGGTCAATGGAAAATTCACTCCGCGCCAGCGAGATGTTTACAATGCAGTATTGCGTGTTATGCGCGCAGCCATGAAATTACTGGTACCGGGTAATACCATCGAAAAATACCATGCCGAGGTCGGTAAACTCATGGAAGCTGAATTGCTTGGTTTAGGACTTCTTTCGAAGGAGGATATTGCAAGCCAAAATCCCGATTACCCTGCTTACAAGAAATATTTCATGCATGGTACATCGCACTTCCTTGGGCTCGATGTGCATGATATTGGTGATAAATACGCCCCGATGAAAGCCGGGATGGTTTTTACCTGCGAACCGGGCATTTACATCCCTGAAGAAAATCTGGGTATCCGGCTCGAAAACGACATCCTCATTACCGAAAAAGGGCCTGTTGACCTGATGGCATCCATACCCCTGGAAGCTGAAGAAATTGAACAGCTGATGGCAGCTTCAATGGTAAAAGGTTAATTGGGGGTAAATCCCCACCACCCTTTTTTACCTTTGAATATTTTCCTGAAAACTCCCGGCTTGCCTGACGATGACTGGCTTATTTTTCCGGGTGTATAAACTACTGACATTCCCAGTGAAATAATCACATCATCTTTTGATGGATTACCCCTGCTCCTTCCTCCGGGAGGAAACCCTTTTTCGCGCCTGCTTGCCAGCAGCACGGCAACGGCACCGTTAGGTGTGGCGGCTAATGCAGCAGAGTCGGGGTAATTGGTACTTACATCGTCAAGGTAATCGGTAAAAGTAATTTGCGGAGCCCCTTCTATACGAAGTGCAAAATTATCGTTCAATCTGATGAACAATCCAAGACCCATGGCAAGCGAGCCGCTGGATAGTTTATAAGGCGCCGGATAACCACCTCCTTCAATGTGCTGGCCTTCGGTACCCAGAGGCTGTAATTCATAAACCTTGCCATCGAGTTTTGCTTTCGGATTGAACCAGAAATAACCGAGACCAAGCATACCGAAAGGGTTCAGCAAACGTTTGCTTTTAACGCTGAACATACGCAAACGGAGCATCAGGTTTACCTCGTCGATAGGCGAAAAAAATGACTGATTCCTTATCCGGTTATCACGTTCGTTGCTCAGAGCGTCATCACCTTCCACTTTTCCATGAAGGTACCGCAGCGACAAATCCACGCGGTCAACCATAAGCATATTCGCATCCACGCCTATGTAACCATGCAATAATTCAACCGGTGGCAACGGCCGGCTATCGCTCAAATCGCCATTGTAGTACATGATTCCACCACCTAATGAAAATGAAAAATCCGATTGGGCACGAACAGTGCCGGCCCCATAAAAAAGCCAGAGGATGGCAGAAGTAACAAATATTTTAATCACCAAATTCATAAGTAGAAATACTTATTGGCAAATATACCGAAAGGCGGCTACAATTTCAACGTATTAATGAATAAGGTCAATTTGAAAATTAAAAGGTTAAAAGCGAAGCTCCATCCATTTCGGGAGGAACATCTATTTGCATCAATTGCAATATAGTTGGAGCAATATCGGCAAGTTTTCCATTTTGCAACCCGGTGCCGGACCGATGGGGCTGTACCAGGAAACAAGGCACCGGATTGGTGGTATGGGCAGTATTAGGAGTACCATCTTCATTAATCATCTTATCGGCATTTCCATGATCGGCAGTGATAATAAAAGTGTAACCTTGTATCAATCCTTCGTTAACTACTTTTTTCACACAGGCATCAACCGTTTCAACAGCTTGTATGGCAGCATTAAAATCGCCGGTGTGCCCAACCATATCGGCATTGGCAAAGTTTAAGCACACAAAATCAAACCGCGACTTACGGATTTCATCAACCAGAGCATCCG
>CAZPKJ010000076.1:0-13463 GCA_964587075.1 uncultured Flavobacteriaceae bacterium
AAATTGTTCGGGTTCAGCCCCGACAACAGCATGCAAGCCACCGGAAAATCGGGAATACCATACCCAAGCAGCGAATCGGGATTACCCGCCTGGCTGCCACTCATACGAATAGCATTGATGATTTGCATATTGGTCGCCCCCGGATGGCACTGCCACAACACGGCCACCATGCCGGCAATAAGCGGACTGCTGAATGATGTTCCGTTGGCGCCAAACACGCCGGTGCCCGTCCACGGATCCGACACAACAGCCTGTTCACCCTGGGCCGCCACATCGGGCTTAACACGTCCATCGGCCGTTGGTCCCTTGCCGCTGAACGATGCATACACCGAGCCGGCGTTTACCGCGCCAACCGTTAAAATACTGTCGGCATCGGCAGGGGCGCTGATATGAAACCAGTTACTGTTACCCTCATTTCCCGCGCTGTTGCAGACCACCATGCCCTTCGACGCCGCGAAATCGGCTGCGCGTGTAACGGGGGTAATATCGCCGTTCATATCGGCATAGGTATGATTTTGCGCCGCATCATCAAAGGTGGTATAGCCCAGCGATGAGTTGATGATATCCGCCCCCGAGCTGTCGGCATATTCAGCCGCGCACGACCAGTAATATTCCTCTATAATTTTTTCCGATGCCGCATCTTCCGAACGCAGCAGCAGGTACGATGCGTGTGGCGCCGTACCCACTATCTCACCCGGTACATGTCCGCCCATCACCGACAACACCATGGTTCCATGGTGGTGATCATTATAAACGTTGGCCTCATTGTTTACAAAATCCCAGGTGGCCACTATGCGGTTGGCCGCCCGCAGGCTGTCGAACACCGGCATATTATCGGCATTCGAAAAACCGGCGTCAATAACCGCTATCATCAAACCCGCCCCGGTAAAACCATTGCCATGCATTACATCTCCGTTCAGCATCTGTACCTGATTCAGCGACGTACCATAGCTGAATGCCGCGGTTTTGTTATTCGTGTTTTGAAACCCGGCAACTGCCGGCGGCGTTTTTTCCATTTCAAACTTACCGGGCTGCAATACCGTACCGCCTATCCGTCCAACGTTAACCACTCCCGACACATATGGCAGGTTGTTTATATTAGCCAGCACACCCGCATTGGTTGCTTCAATAATGACCGCGTTAAACCACCGTGAGGCATTTAGTATGGTGGCTCCCGCCGACGAAACCCCGTTCACATAAGCGGGGTTCACCGGGAAATCGTGACTGGTTACGGCAATGTTCTGCGCCGTGCGGCGTGCTATGGCCCTGGCTGACAAATAAGCCGAAGGATTGGATACGGAGTAGGGAGAATTGTTTTTATCGGTAAAAAATACCACATAACGGTCCTGCGCAAACGTTGCAGCCGGAAAAACCAGCAGTAAAACAAAAAGTCGTAAATATTTTTTCATGCTTACAATCAGTTGGTATATGAAATAAGTTTCTGCCGGTAAAGACGCTGCGCCTTTACCCCGGGCTGGTTGGGTATGGAGTAATCCTTGAGTATATAAATTTCTTCCTTATCAATTAACCCTACATGGTTGGCAAAAGTTTCGGATGAGTACTCACGTTCAATAAAATTATCTTCGTCAATATGCAGTACCTGTAATGTTGAATCGAACATCATGCCGTTGAGCTGCATGGGTATGTGAAGATTCTGATAGGAGTAAAGCCGGTCATCGAGCGTATTGTATACATGCCCGTTCCAGGTTATACTGCTTAAAATCGGAAAAACCATTCTCACGAAAGTGATATTATCCTCTTTGCGTTCGAGGTGGTTCGAGGTGAGGTTCGAGGTCCATACCTGGTCAATCACCCAGGGCCCCGTTACCGAATCGCGGCGGAAACGTTCGAGGCGTTGTGTGGGGCGGTTCTGGTTATCGGTAAATACCGACTCAATCACCTCGCGCAGCTGGTACACCGAGGTATCTTCAACACCGGTAAATTCATCCTTTGTGATAAGGGTAACATCGTAGGTAAGCGAGTGCCCCACGTTCACCGGGTAGTAGGAGTAAATGAGCGCCGTGGGAACGGTGTTGTTTTCGTCCTCTTTACAGCCTGCCATAAAGGCGGCAATAACGAACAGGGCAAATATTTTCGATTTCATAGGTATGAATTTATTTCATGATAAAACCGCCGCCAATCACATCCTCGTCGTCGTAAAACACCGCACTTTGCCCGGGTGCCACCGCCGATACATTCCGGTGGAACAGTACCCGCATCAGGTTATCGTGCATTTCAATGGTGGATGGTGTTCCCGGGTCCTTGTACCGTATTTTTGTTATCGCTTCCGCGGATGTGAGGTCATGGTATTTAATCATGTTCACGTCGCGCACCCACATCTCTTTCGTTTCAAGTTCTTCGAACCGGCCCAGCACCACGGTGTTTGACTCGGGGATGATTTTGGTGACGTACATGGGTTCGCCAAATGCTATTTCGAGGCCCTTACGCTGACCGATGGTGTAAAACGGGTATCCCTTATGTTTTCCCAACACTTTGCCGTCCGACGCTACAAAGTCGCCACCCGATACCTCCTTCTCCAGACCGGGTACCCGGTGTTTGAGGAAAGCGCGGTAATCATTATCGGGCACAAAACATATTTCGTAGCTCTCATTTTTGTTGGCCAGCTCATGAAATCCCCAGTCGTGGGCCATTTGCCTGATTTCCGTCTTGCGGAACCCGCCAACCGGAAACTTCGTCCGGGCAAGCAAATCCTGACTTAGTCCCCACAGCACATAACTCTGGTCCTTATGATGATCGATTCCTTTCGAAACCAGATACCTGCCGTTATGCTCCCGGACCCGCGCGTAATGGCCTGTTGCAATAAATTCGCAGTCAAGCATTTCGGCACGTTTATATAGCGCTTCCCATTTGATATGGGTATTACAAAGCACACAAGGGTTGGGTGTGCGTCCCGATATGTACTCATTCACAAAATTATCAATCACCGAATCGCCAAACTCGGCACGGATGTCGAGGATGTAATGATGAAAACCCCGCTCCACGGCAATGGCACGGGCGTCGTTTATAGAGTCGAGGCTGCAGCAGCCGGTCTCTTTTTTACCGGTTCCCGACGAGGCATAATCCCATGTTTTCATGGTAATACCTACTACCTCATAACCCTCATCGTGAAGCATCATGGCCGTCACCGAACTGTCGATGCCGCCACTCATGGCTACCAGTATTTTTCCGTGTTTACTCATGCAATGCTAAGGTACTGAAATTTAGTACAAAGATAAGGCAAAAAAGGTTTGCGGATAAATCCCCTTACCCAGGTTATCAGTACTGGTGGGCTAATAACAGGCTGAAGCCCGAAAACCGCTGTTCCCTCTGAAAATGTCCGGCATGCCATGCGGCTGGCTACCGCGATAAGTAACTATTTAGGCTGGAGCACCCCTTTGCTGTAGAACTCCGACGAATCCTTTACACCGCTGTCGCGCAGGTAAAGCCATTCGCCCTCTTTCAGTCCGTTCACAAACTGCCCTTTTATGATGGGTTTTCCATCCATGTTAAACTGTACCAGGGTGCCATGCAGGGTATCGTTGCGGTAAGTGCCGGCGGTTTTCTTTTTGCCATTGGTAAAATACCTGACAAAGTCACCATTTTTTTTGCCGTCGGCGTAGGTGGTTTCTTCGGCGGGTAATCCGTTATGGTAATAGGTGATCCAGGTGCCGTGCGGTTTACCCATTTTATAATTTTCAATAGCGGTGAGGGTATCTTTTTCGTTGTAGTAGTTCCAGGTACTGTCCTTTTGCTGGCTGATGTATTTGCCGGTGGCTTTGGTTTTTCCATCGGGCCAATAGGAGGTCATGTAAGCGGTTTTACCGTCTTTCAAATACACCAGCTCCCCCTGAATCTCCCCCGATTTGTACCAGGTTTTGGTAACGCCAACGGGTTTACCATCCTTAAAAACCATATACGAAAAGAGTTGATCGTTGTCGTAAAACTTTTTCCACACCCCCTGCTTTTTACCTTTGGCATCGGTACGGTTTATGGTATCACCTTTGAATATTTTAAAGCTTTGGGCGCTTGCGCTGAAGGTGTTAACGCAAAGCCACAACAGAAGTGCCGGTCGTAATATCATGGCAGCGAAATTATGAATTTGAAATTACTTTTATTACATTTGATGATGTAAATGATTTCAAAAGAGTTTTATATACTTTGAAAGTGAATGGTTTTTGCAATGTAAAATAGTGTAAAGTTCTGGTCGTTTTTGAAACAAGAAATATCATTCTGATTTTAAAATATTTTTGTCATGCCCGATTCGTTTAGATTATCTGTATTGGTACTTTTTTTATATTTCATTCCTTTTTTATTTACTCCGGCAGCTAAAGCACAAACCTATATTTCCAAATCATTTTATGGTGATAGTTTGGATCTCCCGGTTTTTGCCGACACCAATTCAGCCGGAGGCGTCACATTGGTGAATACACGTAACGTGGCTTATTCAGGAATTATCTCTGTTATACAAACCGATTCAATGTTCAATATTAATTGGAACTATACCTTCTATGGTCAATCTGAAAGATTTAGAGAGGTTTCAGCAATTTCACTCAACGATGGAAGTCTTTTGATTTTCGGAAGAGTATTGCATGACACGAGTTCATCGATAATTCCATTTATAATGAAAGTAAACTCATCAGGACAACAAGAATGGTATAAGAAATACACAATCCCCGGGGAAATTCAATTCAGGACTGCCACCGAAATACCCGGACATGGCATTATACTTGGAAGCAGGAACTCATGTCTGGTAAAAATTGATTTTTCGGGGAGCGTCATTTGGTGTAAAAGCTTCTTCATTGGTATTGGTATTTTCGACTCACGAAAAATTATAGTAAATCATGGTGATTCAACATTTACTGTCTTATTTAATGATAAAACAAGCTATACTTCTGTGAGTACAGCACGATTTGACAGTCAGGGTGATTTTATTTCCGGGAGCTATTCATCCTTCTATTTCAATAATGGAGGAATAAATATCCGCTCTGTTGTTCCAGGTTATCATAATAATGATACGCTGTTTGTAATTAGCGGACATGCTGCAAACAATTTAGGCGGCTTAGGTCTGAATGCTTTTGGCATCATGATTATTGATTTGGACGGAACAATAATTTACGCAAGATCATTCAATGTTGGAATTGTTTACCTTCAAGGACAAGTTGTTGTGTATAACCAAAACATTTATGCAGTTGCAGCGAATAATACCGGGTTAATTTCGGTTTTAAAATTTGATTTGTCAGGAAACCTTCTGGACAAATATTATTTTCAAAGTGATTGTTTCAATATTAGGTCATTAGCGGTCACGGATAACGGAACCATACTTGTAGCTGGCACTACTTCCGACGGCTTAGGTACTAATTTAGTGAAGTTTGATCTGAATTCCCCAACCACTTCATGTTCCTACCCTAATATATTTTCACCCGGATCGAATGTTATACCTTTTACAACAGTTGCAGTCAGTGGAGCTTCACAACCCAAAAGTCATTCTTATCCGGGTGCATTGATTTATCCACTTGCATATAATTACAATGAAGTTGTTTCGTGTCAAAGTCTTACCAGTATAAATGACTTATTAATTAATCCTCATTGTTTCACAATTAGTAGTATTAATAGTTCTACCTTGCCAATTATGATTAGAATGGGGTGTGAGTTTAATTCTCAGGCACATTTTGATGTATTTGATGTATCTGGAAAGTTGATGCTTCGTCATAAAGCTGCTCATAAAGCTTTCGAATTTATTCATCATAGGCTTGCAGCAGGTGTTTATTCATATAGAATTGTTTTTGATGGGCGATTTGAAACTGGAAAATTTATCATCAATTAGAAAAACTCTGCTGTTGGATGGGTAATTTACATGAGTAAAGACAACGAATCTTATTTAATACAATTCAATTAATCTGAACTGGTTTGAACAATATTTTTCTTAACGGATCTAACAGCTTATCTTCAAGCCAAATTTAATATGATTTTATTATTACAGTATTTTATTTTTATTAGGTACATTGTTTGCATTTCAATCTGTTTGTTGCTATCCATCTGGCCCTGCCTGTCGCCAGCTCAAAAAACGGCGTACCTGTTAACAGCAGGCAGCCATATAGAAGCGGGAGCGAAGGTTCGTGACATCCTGCGTAAAAATAATATCCCGTTTGATTCACTCAAAGCTCTTGTTAACCAGAAACTGGTAACTGCGCTTGGCGCGGAAGCCGGCTCCGGTGAGGTGGTTGGTGTGCCGGACGAATTATCGGCGGGGATACAACAGCATGCCTCACTGCTGAGCATGCCGACGGCTAAATATCTCGAACAGGTTGAAAAACTTTCGGGTATTAAAAAAGTCGGGGCGATCAATGACCGGAGTGCGGGAAACTATTACCTGGCATTAAATATACCCGACAGCCTGTTGCTGGTGATGCGTACCTGGCTGCAGGGCAGCGCGACAGACCGGCTTGTGGTGCTAACTTCGGTGAACTTTTCAAATACCACCCTGCTGCACTCAAAAACCAACTTTATATTTCACTACGAAGTGTATGATTCAAACATGATGAAAATAAACACGGGCAAAACAAGCTACAAATACAAACTTTCGCGAAAGATGTATTTTCATGTGTTCGAGTACTATCTTTCGGTCATGCTGCGGCGGATAGCGAAGCAAACCATGCAGTGATTATGAGCTGTTGAAGGAAAGTGATCGGCCAGACCTGTATTCCCCGGCAATCCGCAAAGCACCCTTACTCACAGGCCCCCGAATTCACCGGAGTTTTTTCATGATACGCCTGAGCCGGAACACAAGCGCATCACGAAACGCAGGCACACCGTTATAGGTAGCTTGTTCGTTGCTGTTACCGATAGTTTTATATCCACCTTTTTCGAGCAGATGCAACGCATGGATCATCGCGCGGGGTGCCACCTTGTAATTTTTTTCAACCAGTGAGTTAAAGGTTTCATCATCCGCCACAGCGAAACGCTCCTGTACAATAATGGCACCCGAATCAATTCCCTCATCAACAAAATGAATCGATACTCCGGTTTCCTTTTCCTCTTTAAATAATACCCAAAACGGTGTGAGGCGGCCCCGGTTTTTTGGCAGCAGCGCGTTGTGACGGTTTATAATGCCGATGGAAGGAATAGAGAGCAGCTCTTTTTTGATGATCGACTGGCTTTGATTAATAATTACATCGGGCCTTGACGAACGGACGGTTTCGAGAAAGGATTTGGAGTTGGCCGACGCAGTTTTATAAACCGGTATGCCGTACTGTAAGGCAAATGCCAAAACGGAGGGTGATTTTACAAAAGGTAAAAGTGATGATAACTTTACCCGGAACTTAAAAACCAGGGTTTTGATGATGTTTAGTGTAAAATGCCAGGGCCCCATAATGAGTAAGAGAGTGAACAGGTAAACGGTTTTCGACCGTTTTTTGCCAATGGTGAACCGGTTGCCCGAAGCGGTGGCCACACCAACAATGTTCGCGTGTTTTTCACGGATAATTTCTTTGATGAACGGCACCGTATAGAGCGGATCCTCCATGGTAATAATAAAAATGCGCATGGGTTTACGGTATAAGTCCGGTTTTTTTACAGTAATCTTTTACGGTTAAAAACTCGTAACCCCGGTCTTTGTAAAAGCGCAGTTCATTTTCATAAAGGGGAATAGCTTTCTTACCCAGGTTTTTTACTTTCATCTTACCACGTACCAGGTCGGCCATAAGGTATGCGAAAAAGTTCTTTGAGCGCCGTTCAATAACCCGCGACTCCGACTCCTCGTGGATGAATTCATTGGGGTGAATATCGAACACCACCGGTTTTTTATTAAGGCTGTTTTCGGCATGAACAAACCGGCGCTGCAGCCGGGTGATGGCTGGAAAGAGCCGCATGGTGGTGCCCACATAAGGGAATCCGAGCGCCGTAAGAGGGATTTCAACAATGGAGCCGTTTCCTTTTCTGAACAGGTTATCTTCACGGGTACGGTAGGGCAGGCGAGGAGCGGTGAGCCATTTTAGTTTCTTCAGGCTGCCGAACGATAAAAACATATCAAACCGTTGTGAGGCTACCGATGAGTCGGTCATAAAACCGGTTTGAGCTAACGCCATAGGGGTATGTGAATTTACCCGTAAGGCGGGAGCCCGGAATGAAACTACTTCCGCTCCGCATAAATCCTCCAGCAGCTTTTTGGAACGGTTAAGGTGATCAACCTGCTGGTTCATGGTGAGAACATCGAAAGCCTCATGTACCTCGTGGCTGTAACCGTGCGAAGCTACCTCATGGCCGTCGGCGACAATCATGCGGACCACATCGGGGAAGTGTTCGGCCATGTAACCGGTAAAGTAAAATGTGCTTTTAATGTTCAGCCGTTTGTATATGTCAAGCAGCACCGGCATCCCTTCCCGTAATACGGTTTGGCCCGTTTCATAGCGCAACTTATTGAACCATATGGAGTGGTCCTCAACATCGTTGGTGAATAAAGCGTACCGGGTTCCGTTTACCATTCAAATTTCATTCAAGGAAAAGTTGTGCAAATATAGCGAAAAGCCACAACCGGGGTGAGGAAGCATGGGCTTGAGGGGTTAAGTTAAATGTCATGGGGCTATGCCCGCCCCGGCCAGTGGTAAAATTAATTTGCTTCGTTACATTTCAAACCTCTGATTCAATCAACTTTAAACTTTTTGTGAAAACTCCGTGGCCTTTAGCTTTAACGGAAAACAAAATGCCCTGCACCTGCAATATGTTTTTGAAGAATAAACAATGTGCGCCGGAACCCCCGCCTGGCGGCAGCGATAACATAGCTGGCAGTCGGACAAGCTTCAGGGCAGGGGTGAGCGCGGGCAGCAGGCGCAAAAAGTACCACAAAACTTAAATTCACCTGCTAATTCCGTTCAATCATCTTCACTTCCTTTACCGGAAGGCCTTTTAAGCTGACATTCTTATCAATACCATCAAGTACTTCAATATTTATTCCATCCGATAACCCGGTCTTTATCATTTTCTTTTCGAACTGCTGATTTCCGTTTTCCACTTCCACGAAAGTGCTGTCGCCCGAAACCGTAATCAAACTTTCTTTTACCGCAAGCACACTGTCGCGCCGGTCGAGCACAATATCCGCATTAGCGCTATAACCCGCCCTGATAAAATGATCGGGGCTTAATTCAACGGCAGCCTTTATCTGAAACTGTATAGCTCCGTTTTCCTCAACACCTTTGGGTGCTATGTATTCGAGCTTGGCTTTGAATTCATGATTTTCGATGGCGCCAATTTTAAGAATCAGATCCATACCCGTTTTTATTTTTCCAACTTCCGATTCATCTACCTTTCCTTCAAATATCATTTCACCCATATCGGCCACCGATGCTATGGTGGTGCCCTCGTTAAAAGTATTACTTTCAATTACCGAGTTACCCTGTTTCACCGGTACATCCAGCACCATGCCGTTTATGGTCGACCGTACAAGCGTATTGGTAAGTCCGCCCGACTTTTTATTCGACCCTTCTTTGATAAGCGCGAGATTATTTTCCGCTGCATCCAGCTCTTCACTGGCCGTTTTGTAAGCCAGCTGTGCCGAAAGATATTCGCTTTCCGGAATCACTTTGGCTTCGAAAAGTTTTTTAGTTCGTGTAAATTCAACTCCCGCGTTTTCATGATTGATTTTCGCGCGGTTGAATCTGCTTTCGGCATTATTCAGGTTCACCATGTCGGGAATAATTTTCACTTTGGCAATAACATCACCAGCCTTTATATGATGACCAGCCTCTACATAAATTTTTTCAATAATCCCCGATACCTTTGCCTTAATGGCAATCTCCTTTCTTGGAACCACCGCTCCGGTAGCAACGGTTTTCTTAACAATATTAGTAATTTCGGGTTGTTCGGTTTTATAAACTACCGGCTCAGGCTCCGATTTCTGATAGAGAAAGTACAGGGTCCATGCAAACAGAAAAAGTACGGCAATGCCTAAAATGATCTTAATGATTTTCTTCATAGTTTTATTCGTTACGTATTGCTTCAATAGGTTTTATTCTGATGGCCCTGAACGCCGGAATGAGTCCGGCCAGGGCACCACAAATTACCAGGGTTACAAGGGCCTTTACAGCCACCTGCAAATCAATTTCGGGATTGGTAAACATGGTATCGCCGCCACCGGAGCCAATGGCCGATGAAACCAGTTCGAGAATTCCCACACCTGCTACCAGTCCGAAGTAACCGGCAATAGTTGTGAGCACCACCGATTCCATCATAATCTGCCGCATGATATCGGATGGGGGAGCGCCCAGCGCCCTGCGGATTCCGATTTCGTTGGTACGTTCCTTGACAATAATAAGCATGATATTGCTTACGCCGATAACACCTGCCATAAGAGTTCCTATACCCACGATCCATACCAGCACCTCGATACCCAGAAACAGACCATTCATTTTTTTGTATTCATCCTCGAGGTTAAAACTGCCGATGGCCTGTTTGTCGTCGGGATGTATCGAATGCCGTTCCCTGAGCAATGCGATTACTTTTTCCTGTACCAGCGATGCCGGTATATCAGGTTTTGAGGTAATAGCAAACCACCCGACCTGGTTGCCGTAGTTAAATGCATTTTGAAAGGTGCTGAACGGAACAAATATGGTGCTTGCCGCTTCTTCGCCCCGGTTGCCGCTCTGACTGATTGAAAAAACACCTACCACCTGAAAAAATACACCGTTGATTTCAATATTCTTTCCAACGGGTGATTCATCGGTGCCAAACAAAACGTCTCTGACCATGGTGCCTATTACGGCAATTTTGCGCTTGTTCTGCTGGTCGAATTCATTCAGCTGCCTCCCCTCCGAAATTTTGTAACTCTGTATTTTAAATATATCGGGATAATCGCCATAGATGGAAAAGGAACCGGTTTTTAATCCATAGTTTACATTATTGGCCCCACCGTAATTACCTAACTGGTTACGGGGTGCCACCACATCGGCTTCGGGAACATTTTCGATAATGGCGTTAATGTCGTCATTGGTATAATTAAACCGACGCCCCTGTTTGAATCCCTCATAAGCCATGGATGTTTTTTGTGTCCATGTAAAAAAACTGTTGGTAGCAAAATCTTCAAAATCCTTTTGAACACCATTCTTCAATCCGTTGCCTGAACCCAGCATTACAATAAGCATAAATATCCCCCAGAACACACCAAACGCAGTCAAAAATGTACGCATTTTGTTTTTACTTAGTGTATGATATATTTCCTGCCACCGATCGCGGTCGAACATGGTATGTTGAATGTTTTAAGGTGAAAAATTAGTTATAAGTCATAAATTATAAGTACATGGAACAGGTGGACTAAGTGCCATCGGAAAATTATTTAGTAAGGCTCAGCATTTAACATTTAATACCTTTCTTCTGCCAATCTTTATTCATTTTTCAATAATCTATAATTCTCTCCTGTCCCTACTCATCCCTCAGCGCTTCCACAGGATGTATTCGGCTGGCTTTACGTGCAGGAATAAATCCAGCAATGGTTCCGGCAATTATCAATACTATGGTGGCTGATATCGCAACTCCCAGATTCACTCCGGGGTTCTCAAAAAAGTCGCTGCCGGGTAAATTGTCTGCAACCACTTCGAGCAGCCCTACGCCTGATACCAGGCCAACATATCCGGCAACAGCCGTAATAAAAACCGACTCCTGAATGATTAAACCTACAATGGATGCAGGGGTGGCGCCAAGTGCTTTACGAACCCCGATTTCACGGGTACGTTCCTTAACAACAATCATCATGATGTTGCTTACCCCTACAATTCCGGCAATAATGGTTCCAATGCCAATGATCCAGATAAACAGCCTTATGTTCGACATCATACGCATGATTTTTATGTACTCGGCATAACTGTTCCAAATCGAAACAGCTTTCAAATCGGCAGGATCAAACTTATGTGTTTGTGCCAGCATGGTTCGTATCCCATCTGCCATAGCCTGCGATTCCTCAACCGACGCGTCGCCGGTAGTAATCAAAATCTGACGTACGGCACCCTGACCGTTAAAAGCTTTCTGCGCGGTGGTAATAGGTAAATAAACCATCCTGTTTTCATAGTCGCCCTCCTCATCTTCAAAAACACCCACAACCTGGAATGCAATGCCATTTATTTTAATGTATTTACCCAGTGGATCCTCACCCTTATCGAATAACTGATCGCGCACAAGTGTACCTATACAGGTTACTTTTTTGTATTCATCGAGGTCCGACCAGCTGATATAACGGCCCTCGTGAATAACGGTATGCTCAATAAAGGCATGGTCGGGATGTACACTGCGAACTTCGAAAGTTGCGAACTTATTTTTGTAGGAACTTACTACGTTGCCACGGATAAAAAAACGGGATGAAATATGATCGACCTTCGCAAAATTGTTGATGATGTCATCGTAATCGGAATTCTTTAGCTGGATGTTTCGTCCCGGCTGAAAACCTTCGTGGGCGATTGAAGTATTTCCGCCACGAATAAAAACGGAGTTTGTTACCGCGCTGCGGAACTGGTTTTTTACACCGTTTTCGAGACCATAACCTGTTCCCAGCAAAATGATGAGCATAAATATCCCCCAGGCTACACTGAAGCCGGTAAGTATGGTCCGCAACTTGTTCTTGCCGATCGTACTGAATATCTCCTGCCATTTATCTAAATCGAACATACCGTTTGTTATACCGGAACGCCGGTGTTGTTGATGGTTTCATTTTCTATTACGCCATCTTTTATACGAATTACTTTTTGAGTGATTGCGGCAATATCTTTTTCGTGTGTTACCACCACTATAGTCATACCCTGACCATGAAGTTCTTTGAAAATTTCCATTACCTCCATCGAAGTAACCGAATCGAGGGCGCCGGTTGGTTCGTCGGCCAGTATCACCTTAGGGTTCGATATCATCGACCTGGCAATGGCTACCCGCTGCTTTTGTCCCCCCGACAGTTCAGAAGGATGGTGGGCAGCCCACTCCTTCAGTCCGAACCGTTCCAGGTATTCCATGGCGCGACGGTTCCGCTCTCGCCGGCTAACGCCTTGATAATAAAGAGGTAATGCAACATTTTCGACCGCATTTTTGAATGAAAGCAGGTTGAATGACTGAAAAACAAATCCGATAAATTTGTTACGGTACACTGCTGCTTTAGCTTGAGAAAGGTTCCGGATTGGTGTACCGGCCAGTTTGTATTCACCCGAATCGTAATCATCGAGTATGCCTAAAATGTTCAAAAGTGTCGACTTGCCCGAGCCCGATGAACCCATAATGGAAACAAATTCACCTTCGCCGATACTTAAATCGATCCCTTTTAATACATGAAGTTTGTTTTTTCCGGTTTGATAACTCTTGTTTATCTGCGTTAACTTTATCATAATAATATTACAAAACTAATAAAGCCTTGTGTTCTTTGACGAATTTATATCCAATGTTACGCCACATGAAGTGGTAGCCGATAGTACCGGGCAATCATTTCGGGTTACCGGGCCTGT
>CAZPKJ010000077.1:0-13456 GCA_964587075.1 uncultured Flavobacteriaceae bacterium
CAATAATTTTATTTATTCAATGGGTTTTAAAATGCTTAACTTCGTTTAGTCACGGTTCGCTGTTCGATCCGTTTTTCATAACTTACGCCCTGAAAAATCCGGTGGACGTATATTCCGGGAGTATGAATATGATCGGGATCCAGTTCACCAACAGGTACCAGCATTTCAACTTCGGCAATGGTAATTTTACCTGCCATTGCCATAAGCGGATTAAAGTTTCGCGCTGTCGCTTTAAATACCAGGTTACCTGAAGTATCGCCTTTCCATGCCTTTACAATGGCAAAATCGGAGTCGAATGCCATTTCAAGCAGGTAATTGGTTCCGTTAAAATTTCGTACTTCTTTCCCTTCGGCAACCTCGGTTCCTACACCGGCAGGAGTGTAAATTGCAGGCATTCCATAGCCCGCTGCCATACATCGCGTTGCCAAAGTACCCTGTGGTATTAAATCGACCTCCAGCTCACCCTGCAGCAGCTGCCGTTCAAACTCCGCGTTTTCACCAACATATGATGATATCATTTTTTTTATCTGCTTCTTTTTAAGCAATAAGCCAAGTCCAAAATCATCAACCCCCGCGTTGTTTGAAATACAGGTCAGATTTTTCACCCCTTTCTTTACCAGGGCGGCAATACAGTTTTCAGGAATTCCACACAATCCGAAACCGCCAAGCATGATGGTCATATTATCGCTGATATCTCTGACGGCCTCATCTGCGGAAGCAACAACTTTGTTTATCATGTTTAATAATATTTATAATTCATTTTTTAAAATCCAAAATCGCCACCAGGTAAAATACGCTGGTTAACTTTATTGTACTGTGAACAATCGAGCTCAATGGATAACTTTCCCTCCGGCTTTTCAAAATCACCTTTTGATATAGTTATCGACTCATCGGCATAAACCTTTTTCATGTACAAGGCCCATATTGGCAATGCGGTATTGGCACCCTGCCCGAGATGAGTTGTTCTGAAATGTATGGATCGATCTTCGCATCCAACCCACACCCCTGATACCAGGTCAGGAGTAATACCCATGAACCAGCCGTCGCTCTGATTTTGTGTGGTACCCGTTTTGCCCGCTATAGGATTGTTAAGACCATATCTGAAACGCAACCGGGTACCGGTACCATATTCAACAACTCCTTTTAACAAACTCAACGTAACATAAGCGGTTTCTTCATTCAAAGCTTCTACTTTTTTAGGAATAAATTCCTGAAGTACTACACCGTTTTTATCCTCTATCCTGGTTAAAAATACCGGCTCTGTCCAAACTCCTTTATTGGCAAAAGCAGCATAAGCGCCTACCATTTCATATACCGACAAATCGGGTGTACCTAAACAAATGGCAGGGTAGGGATCGAGATGAGAAGTGATTCCCATCTTACGTGCAACTTCAATTACCGCCTGCGGGCCAAATTGTTTCATCAGGTAAGCAGTAATGCTGTTTACCGATTCAGCAAGCGCTTCTTTCAGCGAAAGCATACCACCATACTTACCATCCGAATTTTCGGGTGACCATGGCTTGCCGTCTTCACCTATGATGGTTACCCGAACATTTGGGATTTTATAACAGGGCGAATAGCCTTCCTGCATGGCGAGTGTATATACAAATGGTTTAAAAGTTGAACCTACCTGTCGCTTCCCTTCTTTAACATGATCGTACTTGAAATGCCTGTAATCATTTCCGCCAACCCAGGCTTTAATGTGGCCGGTTGCAGGATCCATCGACATCAGACCTGTGCGCAGAAACATTTTATAATATTTGATAGAGTCGAGCGGACTCATGAGCGTATCAATTTCACCTTGCCAGCTGAACACCCTCATGGGTATTTTTGTATTAAATATACTCTCAATTGAATCCTGTGGTAATCCGTCGGCCTTAAGTTCCATGTAACGTGATGAACGTTTCATTCCATCGGTAATAACTTCAGGAATTTTAGCCCAGGCGGTACGGCCCTTCCAGTGATCGTAAAAAGTTTGCTGCAATGTTGTCAGATGTTCTTTCACCGCGTCTTCGGCATACTGCTGCATCTTGGAATCAATTGTAGTATAAATCCGCAATCCATCGCGGTAAATATTATACTGGGTGCCATCGTTCTTTTTATGTTCGGCGCACCATTTTCCTAAAAACAAACGGAGATATTCCCTGAAGTATGTTGCATTTCCGATATTGTGATCTTCTGCCTTGTAATCGAGCTTGATTTTTGAAGCTTTCAGCGAATCAAACTCAGCCGTTGAAATCATCTGGTACTTCATCATTTGCGCAAGCACCGTATTACGACGCCTGAGAGAATTGTCGGGATTTCTGACCGGACTGTAATACGTCGGCGCTTTGAGTAAGCCAACCAATACAGCTGATTCTTCAACATTAAGCAATGAAGGTGATTTATTGAAAAATGTTTGAGCGGCCGACTTAATTCCAAAGCTGTTTCCTCCAAACTCAACCGTGTTAAAATACATGGCAACAATTTCTTCTTTGGTATAATTCCGCTCGAGGCGAACAGCAATGATCCACTCCTGAATTTTCCGGAGAACGAGTTTGAAACCCGAAACCCGGTCGCGCGGAAATAAATTTTTAGCCAGCTGTTGCGTAATGGTGCTTCCGCCACCCGAACCACTCTGTTGTAAAATAACGGTCTTAAAGAGCACTCGCATCAAACCTTTCAAATCGATTCCCGAATGTTCCTCGAAGCGGATGTCCTCGGTAGCTTTTAACGCGTTTACCAGATTCAGCGGCAGTTCACGATAATGAATATTGGTACGATTCTGAAAATAATATTTACCTAACAAAACACCGTCGGATGAAAATACTTCTGAAGCAAGGGCACTGTTTGGGTTTTCGAGATCTTCGAACGATGGCAGGCTGCCTATCCATTCATAAGCCACGGCTATAACCAGCGATACGGCAAAAAGTACCGGGATAATTACCATCAGCCAGAAAACCTGAAGATATCTTTGGAAAGTGTTTTTTTGCTTTTTCTTAGGCATCCAATAAGTGTAATCTGCTAACGTAGAATTAGCCGTATAATTTTATTGTCGACAAAAATAACAAAATTAGGCCGTGGCTGTCAGATTTTTATCTCTTCGCCGGCCTTATTGAAAAAATGAAACTCCATGATATGATACGACGAAACAGCTTCAATGGCTATTGACCGTTTCATTTCACGCTGCCATTTGTGGCGGATGGATGAAAAGAGAAACCCTTTGGTAAGATAAGCCGCCAGATAAGGATGCACCCGGATGGTGATGGCCTTTTCGTTTTGTTCGGTTAAAATGTAGCGGGCATTATTCTTTATATCGTCAATGAGTAAAATACTTGCCTTAATTTCTCCGGTGCCGTCGCACGCAGGACATTTTTCGGCGGTAATAATTTTCATTTCGGGTCTTACGCGCTGCCTGGTGATTTGAATTAAACCGAATTTGCTGGGAGGAAGAATGGTATGTTTGGCCCGATCGAGCTTCATTTCGGTTTTTATACAGTCGAACAGCTCCTTTTTGTTTGCGGCCGTGTGGAGGTCAATAAAATCAATCACAATAATTCCACCCATGTCGCGAAGACGGAGTTGGCGGGCGATTTCCCTGGCGGCCATGATATTTACCTGTAAGGCGTTTTTCTCCTGGTCGGAACCGGCTTTGCTCCGTCCGCCGCTGTTCACATCAATAACATGTAATGCTTCGGTATGCTCAATGATAAGATAGGCGCCATTTTGCAGGTTTACGGTTTTCCCGAAAACAGATTTTATTTGTTTATCGATTCCAAAATGTTCGAAAATGGGTACCTTGCCCTTATAGAGCTTTACAATATCCTCCTGTTCGGGCGCAATGCTGCGGATATACGACCGAACTTCTTCGTAAAAAACCTGGTCGTTCAGCACAATACTGCTAAATCCGGGATTTAACATATCCCTCAAAATGGTTGAGGTCCTGTCCATTTCTCCTAAGAGCTTCTGAGGGGGCTTAGAGGTTTTAAGCAATTCGTAAAACTGGTTCCATTTGGAGAGGAGGTCTTGTATATCCTTGTCGATATCGGCGGTTTTCTTCCCTTCGGCCACCGTTCTGACAATCAATCCGAAATTACGGGGCTTAATACTGTTTGCCAGTCGTTTAAGCCGATTGCGTTCTTCGGAGCTTTTGATTTTTTGTGAAACTGAAACAACGTTCGAAAAGGGAACCATCACTACAAACCGGCCGGCCAGACTAAGGTCGCAGGTAATACGGGGTCCCTTGGTTGAGATAGGTTCCTTGGCTATTTGTACCGGGATCCACTGGTTGGCGCTGAGGGCGGATGAAATTTTACCGCCTTTATCCAATTCTGATTCAATATGAAAATTATTGAGGAGCGCTTCCGGTTGTTTGCCCCCGGTAACACCTTTCATAAACTTAACCAGTGAATGGAACTGGGGTCCCAAATCTAGGTAGTGAAGGAACGCGTCTTTTTCGTACCCTACATCTACAAAAGCCGCATTGAGGCCGGGCATAATTTTCCTGATACGGCCCAGGTAAATATCCCCAACCGAAAAATTATTATCCTTTTTTTCATTGTTGAACTCAACCAGCCTTTTTTCTTCTAAAAGTGCTATTTGAACCTCTTCAGGTGTCGAGTCAATGATCAGATCACTGTTCAAAACAGTTTATATTTTAAAAATGAACGAAATCTTTAATACAAGCATAGTGGGTTACCCGTTAAAAATCCGGAAACCGGTAAATAGCTGTAATCCTGCTTACCAATAAAGATTACCGATAAACCGCATGCCCTGTTCAAACACAAAACCCGCTGAACAGGCAGGCCGAATCAGAATCGAAAAATCACTTTTTCTTATGTCTGTTCTTTCTTAGCCTTTTCTTACGCTTATGCGTGGCCATTTTGTGTCTTTTTCTTTTCTTACCGCTTGGCATTTGAAACTAATTTTTAATGGTTAATTCTTTTTAATTCTTCCCCGACCGGATAGATTCGATGTAAGCATCTACATTTCGGATCATCTCTGGGTCGTTACTCAGGTTTTTAAATATTTTCAGGTTAGCTACCGCTTTGTCTGTTTCGCCTTTTCTGGAATACGCTTCACCCAGGTAGATGTACATATCTATCCTTGATGAGTTTATTTCTAGTACTTTGTTGAACCTTTCAATAGCCTTATCAAGCTGGCCCGATTTCATCGATAAAAAACCCAGGTTCATTTGGGCATTTTCGTGCAGCGGGTTTTCAGTTACTACCTCCCGGAGCATCATAATGCCCGTCATGGGTTCAGCAGTACCCTCGGCATACAGCACCCCGAGGTCGGTTTTGGCATTCAGGTTTGAAGGGTTCAGCTCCAATACTTTCTTATAACTACTGATCGCTTCGGATACAAAATAGGCCTGCTCCATTGAATCTCTTGCCGCTTTAAATGCGTCGAAGTAACGATACGCCGCCTTTAGCCAGTCGGATTCAGAATTGGTCAGCTTTGTTTTCTCTTTGTAGTACGAAGCGGCAATCCCGGGAACTCCGGCTTTGTCCCATTGAATTGCAATGGAATCATAAATCGATTGATCAGCCGAACCATTGGTCTTTAGAATGGCTTCGAGTGAATCTATCCGTGATGTTAATTCCCAGGGAATACTGGGGAGTACATCGGCTTTAAACTTCTCCGGGGAGAAGCCGGGCGCTGCTTCAGGCTTGCTGATTGGTTTGTTTTCGCGACGTTCACTTTTGGGTAAAAAATAAACGCCTCCCGCAATAACAATAGCACCGGCAATGAGCACGGCACGTAATGTTTTGCCGTTCATCATCAGCAAAATCAGGCCTGTTGCTTGTTCAATGCATTCTTAACCTTTTCGGTAAAGGTTTTTGCCGGCTTGAATGCTGGAATATAATGTTCAGGAATAATAATAGTGGTGTTCTTTGTGATGATGCGGCCGGTTTTCTGAGCTCTTTTCTTCACAATGAAACTACCAAAACCCCTCAGGTAAACATTCTGATTGTTTTGAAGAGAGGTTTTAATAACCTTCATCATGGCTTCGATGGTTTGTTGAACAGCCAGTTTTTCTACACCTGTTTTTGTTGCAACTTCGGCAACGAGTTCTGCTTTTGTCATATGTTAATAAGTATTATAATTGATAGAAATTGGGGGTGCAAAGATATGTTATTCATGTGAATAACAAAAATATTATTAATTAATTTTGAAGCCATTATCAATTTATGCCCATTTCCGATCTGTTAATAGCCTGGTATTTGTCAAACGCAAGGAGCCTTCCATGGCGCGAAACCAGTGACCCATATTCCATCTGGCTGTCGGAAATTATCCTCCAGCAAACTCGGGTTAACCAGGGACTACCTTATTATCAGCGATTTATGAACGAATTTCCGGATGTCACCGCCCTGGCGGAAGCACCTGCCGATAAGGTATTGAAACTTTGGCAGGGGTTAGGATATTATTCAAGGGCCCGAAACATGCACCGGGCTGCAAAAATGCTGGTAGAGCAGTTTAATGGTTCTTTTCCAAGTAATTACGATAAAATCAGGTCATTACCCGGAATTGGTGATTACACGGCAGCAGCCATTGCTTCATTTGCCTTTGGGCTACCCTTTGCCGTAGTTGACGGGAATGTAATCAGGGTACTTTCCAGGCTATTTGGAGTTGGGCTTCCGCCCGATTCGACCGAAGGTAAAAAGGAATTTGCCAGAATTGCCCGAAACTGCCTCGATTCGGACCGGCCTGCCCTATACAACCAGGCTATCATGGAATTTGGGGCGCTTTATTGCACTGCATCCAACCCGGGATGTGATGATTGCATATTCCGGTTAAAGTGCCTGGCCTATAATAAAGGTGAGGTTGGGCGCTTTCCGGTAAAAAAGAAAAAAGCCAATATCCGTTCACGCTATATGAATTATCTGCTGATCCACTACCGGCAAAAAACTTACTTAAACCAACGGCTGGCAAATGATATCTGGCAAAACCTTTACGATTTACCGGTAATTGAAACTACCACTCCGCGAACAGCGGTTCAAATAACGAAAAGCAAAACATGGAAGGATATGTTTGAGGGCATATTACCCGGAATTGTGTCGGTAACCGAAGGCCCTGTTCACAAACTGAGCCATCAGCACATATACCTGCGGTTTTTTGAAATCAAACTTGAAAAAAAGCCGGGCCCGAAGTTTCAAAATAATTTTATAGAAGTTGAGACTCAAAATGTTGTGAACTATCCGGTTCCAAAACCTATTGAAAAAATATTTCAGGAAAAGCTCGAAAAGTATTCGTTATCTTAAATTTTTGTCGTATATTTTTTCTCCGGTTAATATTACTTCATAACTATTTATACATTTACATAACCGAATTTTAATAACCACAAGTAATCTTCCAACCATTAAACAGCAATTATTATGTCAGGCATTAATAAAGTTATTTTAGTTGGCAACTTAGGCAAAGACCCCGAGGTAAGGCACCTGGAGGGAGGTGCGGTAGTAGCTAAATTCCCCCTCGCCACCAGTGAAACATACAAAACCAAAGATGGCCAGCGTGTTGATCAAACCGAATGGCACAATATCGTTATGTGGCGCGGGCTGGCCGAAAGCGCCGAAAAATATTTACGCAAAGGAGCATTAGTGTACATTGAAGGAAAAATAAGAACACGGTCGTGGGATGATAAGGAAGGAAACAAGCGGTTTTCAACCGAAATTATTGCCGATACCATGACCATGCTCGGGTCAAAACGGCAGGATGACAGTCATCCCGGAAACGGCGATTCAAAATCAAGCCACCCGCAGGATGACAGCAACCACGCACAGCAGATCCCCAACAATCCGGGCAGTGATGACTTACCATTCTGATTCCATGGAATCATAAGATAACAGGGAGCCAACAGGCTCCTTTTTTATTCACCTCAATCTTCAGGATTGAGTATTTTTGACTATTAAACTTTACAGTTATCCAACATGTACAATAAACCATTTTCCTTTTTATTGAATCTTCCTGTTTTGTTTTTCAGCCTGTTTTTATTGCTTTCGTGCAATGAAACATACACCCCCAGGCCCACCGGGTATTTCAGGATCGCCTTGCCGGAGAAAAAGTATCACATTTACAGCGACGAAAAATGTCCCTACATTTTTGAGATACCGCAATATGCAACCGTGGTGCCATACCAGGAAGCGGCCCGTGAGCCATGCTGGAAATACATCCGGTACCCTGCCTTTAATTGCGAAATTTTCCTCAGTTATAAAACGGTTAATAACGATTTGGAAAAATATATTGAAGACACAAGGGTTTTAGCATATAAGCATACCGTTAAGGCTGATGCCATTGACGAAACCGTTATGAGTGTGCCAACAAAATTACATGGTATTATTTACGACATAGGTGGAAGTGCCGCATCGCCGGTACAATTTTATGTTACCGACAGCGTCAAACATTTTTTAAGAGGCGCCATGTATTTCAACGTGCCTCCTCAACCCGATTCGCTTGCTCCGGTAATTCAGTTTTTACGTGAGGATGTGGTGAGGATGATGTCGACATTAAGCTGGAAATAAAATCAAGCTGTAAGATTTAAATGAATACGCCTGATATGGAATATACGGTAACCGATTTCTTTTTAAAATTCCGGACACCGTTTACTATTGCGCATGGAACCCGTACCGGGACCAGTATCGTATTGTTAAAAATTTCATGTAACGGCATCGAAGCTTATGGTGAAGCGAGCCTGCCCCCGTATCTGGCCGAAAACCCTGAAAGTGTCAAGGTTTTTATTCACTCGTTTTTCAAACAGGTTGATTTTGAAAACAGCACACGCGATGAACTGTTACACAGGCTTCATTTATTCAGTAAAAATGATTTCGCCGCCAAAGCGTGTATCGACATTGCCATTCATAACTGGTTCGCCCGGCTGAACCGGCTCCCGTTATATGCCAGCCTGGGACTCAAAAACTCTCCATTGCCCCAGTGTACTTATACAATTGGAATGGATGAGGAGGAAAAACTGAAAGTGAAAATCGGGGAAGCCGAATCGTTCCATATTCTTAAAATAAAACTTGGTGGCGATCACGACAGGAAAATTGTTGAAACCATCCGTAAACATACTTCAAAACCAATTTGTGTTGATGCCAACCAGGGCTGGAAGACCAAAGAACATGCACTTGATATGATTCGGTGGCTGGGCGGTTACAATGTGATTTTTGTGGAGCAGCCGCTTCCAAAAGAGATGACTGAAGAGCAGGCCTGGCTATTTGATAAAAGCCTGCTGCCATTGTATGCCGACGAATCGGTTCAGGTTCCCGAAGACGTATTAAAAGTAAGCAGGAGTTTTCATGGGGTCAATGTAAAGCTGATGAAATGCGGCGGCATTTCGGAGGCTTTGAAAATGATTGCTGCAGCAAGAGAAAACCATTTAAAAGTTATGTTAGGCAGCATGTCGGAAACCGGATGCGCCATTAAGGCAGCGGCCCATATTTCAGTACTGGCCGATTACACCGATCTCGACGGACCTTTGCTTACGGAAAATAATCCGTTTGATGATGTAAAATATGAGGGGGGCAGTGTTGTAGTGAAGTAAATCAGGGCTCACGGCCGATTAGTTTTTGCATAAAATGTACATCGAGGAACCTGCCAAATTTTTCACCGGCTTCCCTCATTACACCAATATGGGTAAAACCTAAAATCTCATGGATATGAATACTGCTCAGGTTACCTTCGGTAATTCTGGAGATCAGGTTATGCAACCCGAGTTTTTTACCTTCCAGCGTTATTACTTCCAGTAGTTTTTTACCTGTTCCTTTTCCGCGGTGGTCGCGGTGTACATACACCGAAACCTCGACGGTACCATCGTATGCACAACGCTCGCTCCAGCGACTCAGGCATGCGTAACCAACTACCTGATCGTTATCGGTTGCCACCATTACCGGATGCATTTCGTCGTGCGATTCGAACCATGCCAACCGGTCAGCTTCGGATTTTGGTTCGGTGTCGAAGGTAGCCGTGGTATTGGCAATGGCTTCATTGTAAATTTCCGTGATATGTGGCACATCGGTGTGCCTTGCAGGCCTTATGGTAATCATGGGGTTAAAGTTACATGCAAAGATAAAATCATTTGATATGGCAATAACGACGCCTGCTTAATTAATTATTCGTTCGCAACATCTCCAATATTTGCGGCCAGAGTAAGTCGTATGGAATTACTTCAAGTGTTTCAATTTCGGTTTGCTCTCCAAGATGTGCGGCCTTCAGCTTATTGTAAAATTTCTGTGATATCTGTTCTGTTTTTTTCGCATCGAAATCATACTTAATCATAACTAACAACATCTTAATAAAATAGTAACTGCGTGGGTTTTTGTCCTTACGGATGTAACGCGACGCGTACAATTTTAACGCCTCTGCCTTATCCAATACCCTGGAGTAATCGTTTGTTTTTAACGACAGGATGATTTGCGCAATGATGATGGATAAGTTGTACCCGGCTTTGTCTTTCGAAAATAAAGGCACTTCATTAATGAACTTCGAAACATTGAAACTTCGGTTGAGCGATAGTGCTCCCGGCAATACATAAACCAGAAAGGCTTCAAATATTTTCCATTTTTCGATATTCTGCGGAGGATAATTTTTAAAGGCCGGGTGTGTTATAACCTGCCTGTAAACTTCGGTTGCCTTTTTATGATTTCCGGTGTGCAGACAAAGCAAAAAATAATACTCCAGGAAAATGAGCCAGTTGATGGTACCTGCATTAAACAGCGACTTGCAGGTATCGGCGTACTCCGATCCGTTTTCGTAATCGCGCAGATGCAACGCGCCATAGAGCTTTTGGAGATTCATTTCACCCAATCGTACTTTTTGAATCAGGTGGGGGTTCGACAATAAAAATTGTTCACACTCTGTAGCCAGACCAATGGCACTCCGGTAGTCGTTGATACTGTCGTAATACCTGATCCCAACCCGGTACATATTTAATCGTGTGCTGTAGGTATCGAACTTTTTATTCAACTCCTGCAACTTGATATAGTTTTCCCGTACACGCTGGCTCCAGTTTTCTTTGATTTCGACAGCACGAACCACATCCACAATCAGTTCCTGGTTGAGTTCTTCGGCATGGTTTTCTACTTCTATTATATTGATTGTTAATTTCAACAAGGAATTATACTTATCGTAATCTTTTCTAGATCCTGAAAAACTCGAATAAGTTCTTAATAAACGCAGTGCCACCAAAGCCAAGTCATTAAAAAAGCATTTTCGTGATGATTCAAGAGCAATTTTTAAAAGTCCTATGCCTGCATTATTTCTGTTCCGGGCCAAAAGCAAGGCACCTGCCAGCAAATTCTTACAAGCTGAAAAATATGCCTTATCGTATGAACTTTTTACTTGTTTGGCCGTATCCAGTTGAAAAATTAAATTAATAAGCTGCTCCTTTGCCCGGAGCTTAAGCATATCAAAAGTTTTGTCACCCAGCTCATTACCATACAGTTCCATTTGGGCCTCCTCATCGGTCGACCACCTTTTCTGACCCAACCCCTGCATCAACCGCAGGTATTTTGGCCCCTCTTCACCATCATCAACCAGCTCCACATACCGGTTTTTTTTAGCATTTTTTGTTACTAAAGAGGCAATTTCTTGCAAATTTTTAAGTGACATGGTTGATATAGTTGGTTAATTTTCTGATACAAATGTAACATTTTTTAGAAAACAACAGTTAAAGATATCGATTTTCAGGCGTTACCAAAGGTGGTAATTTGATACCTGAAAACACTATGTCTCACAATAATTTTACACCTGCAAAACATGTTAGAACTGTTAATTGCAATCCTAATAGCGTTAGGATTTAATGTTGAAAGCGGAAGCACCGAAGAACAAATCAAGGCCGAAAATCCGGCTGCGTACGAACAAGCAACCCATATCATGGATAACGGCAACTACCGTACCCAGGAGGGTGGTGGAGTCGTGATACTTGAAACCGGTGGCGACTAACGACAAAATTTAAGTTACGTGATCTGAACAGGGAGCGTCTCAATAACCGGGGGGTTAGAGTTGAGACAACGCTCCCTGTTATTTTTTTACCCGGGTCTGATTTTTAGGCTTTCGCAGCCTCCCCTCATCCTCATTCCAGGTCATACCACGTATTTGTTGCTACCTTTGTTTCAGGAATTTAGCAACCATGATTACCATTAAGTCCTTCTGTTTCAACTCGTTCGAGGAAAATACCTACATTTTGCATGATGAAACCCGCGAATGCATCGTCATTGACCCGGGGTGTCATCTGGAATTCGAAGAGAAAGAGTTATCCGATTATATAAGTCAGCACCAGATTAAACCTGTAAGACTGATCAACACGCATTGCCATATCGATCATATTCTTGGAAATCAATATGTTGCATCAAAATATAAATTAAAGCCCGAATTGCATAGGAATGAACTGGAGGTTTTAAAGGCTTCGGTTTACGTTAGCCGGATGTATGACATTGCATACGAAACCTCACCCGACCCGGGACATTTTATTGAGGAAAATGAAAATATCACGTTCGGTAATTCTATCCTGGAAACTCTTTTAACCCCCGGGCACAGTCCTGGCAGTCTTACTTTTTTTAACCGTTCGCAGGGATTTATTATCTCGGGTGATGTATTGTTTGAAAGCAGTATCGGGCGAACCGACCTTCCGGGAGGTAATTTTGAGGAGCTCATAGGTTCCATTGTGACCAAACTTTTACCTCTGGGCGATGCGGTTGTTGTATATCCCGGGCACGGTAATGCAACTACTATTGGCCGCGAAAAGCGATTCAATCCCTTTTTACGAGAGCATTTCCAGAATTAACGCTTCGGTTTCGGGCGAGTTCCATTTTGTTTCAATCAACGGCATCGCCATTACCCGGTCCATAATCCGTTCCTGTCGCTTGCCCTCATTCAGAGCATGGCTGTATGGCAGCTCGGAAAACGTTACCATGGTATAAAGGGGAATCCATTTATCGGGATGTTTATCACTGAACCAGGCCTCAATTTTTTTACGCAGTAAAAATTCTTTCTGGCCCACCAGGTCGCGCATTTCAATAAAGTTGGCTACTGCCAGATCGGCAATGGCATCGGCGTTTGGCTTGCGCGACTGTTCATAAGCCGGCATAATTTTATCCCAGTCGTGATCGTATTTTTTAATCAGCTCATCCAGAACGAAACAATCTTCAAAACCGCAATTCATACCTTGTCCGTAAAACGGCACCACGGCGTGGGCCGCATCACCTATCAGCATAATCCTGTTATTCCAGGTCCATGGAAATGCTTTAACGGTAACCAGAGAGCCGGTTGGGTTAGCAAAGAAGTCGTCGGCCAGTGTTGGCATGAGCTTAACGGCATCAGGGAAAATTTTATTAAAAAATGTGCTAACCTGTTCGGGGGTATTAAGTGAATTGAAGGAGGGGGATCCTTCAAACGGCAGGAATAAAGTACAGGTAAAGCTTCCGTCGGTATTGGGAAGTGCTATAAGCATGAAACTACCGCGTGGCCATATATGAAGAGC
>CAZPKJ010000078.1:0-13242 GCA_964587075.1 uncultured Flavobacteriaceae bacterium
TGAAATTGTTAAAGGTGTTTCAACACCCGACCCTGAATACCTCGCAATTATTTCTCCCGACAATGAGTTTTGTTTTTTTACACGCCGCTTTGAAGAATCCCGCAAAGGAGCACTTACAACTACCAGTGCCGAAAAGTTTATGATATCAAAGCGCCAGGTTAATGGTGATTTTGAACACGGTGAACCGATGCCTTTGCCATTTAATCAGAATACCAGTAACAATGAAGGGGGGGCATCCATCAGTAAGGATAACCGATTTTTATATTTTACACGAAACGATAATGGTAATTTTGATTTGTATTATTCTGAAAAAATAAAGGATAAATGGAGCGAAATTAAAAATCTGGGACCCAATGTTAATGATTCCAAACAATGGGATTCACAACCATCATTGTCGCCCGATGGCAAAACACTCTATTTTGCTTCGTACCGCGACTCGGTAAACGGTACCAGTGATATTTATTTCACAACGAAAACCAATGGCGCTTTTACAACTGCGCAAAAAATGCCTATCAATACGAGTGGTAACGAAAAGTCACCGTTTATTCACCCCGATAATATGACTTTTTATTTTTCATCGGATAGTTTGCCGGGTATGGGGGGCTTCGACATTTTTGTGATCCGAAAAAAACCGGATGGCGCCTGGGGAAAACCTGTTAACCTGGGCTATCCAATAAATACAGAAGCTGATGAAGTGGGATTTTTCGTAAGTACAGATGGCTCGAAAGGATATTTTGCGAGTAATAAATTATCGGGTTCGGGAGGTTATGATATTTATTCGTTCGATTTACCCGAAGATAAAAAACCTGAAAAAGTTTTGTTTGTAAAGGGACAGCTGAAAGATGAAAATAATGAGATTCCACTGGCTGCAAAAATTGAACTGCGAAAAATAAATACCAGTGAAACTATCGATGTGGAATATGATACCTTAACCGGTAATTATGCCTCGGTAGTGCTGTTCGACAGCGATTACATTATGACAGTAAAAAAGGAGGGTCATGCTTACAACTCGCAGTATTTTGCCGAAGATGATACTACCATCAAAACGGTGGTAAAAGCTGATCTTGATGTTAAAAAAATGAAAGTGGGTGAGGCATACCGGTTAAATAACATCCTGTTTGCAACCAATTCGTCGGTACTCAACAAAAGCTCAAAAAATATTATTCTTGATTTCGCCGCTTTTCTGCGGACAAATCCCAATGTTACCGTAGCAATACACGGACACACCGATACCGAAGGCGATCCGCAGTCGAACATGAAACTCAGTCACGATCGCGCGAAAGCGGTATATGATTTCCTGATAGCAACCGGTATTAATTCTTCGCGGTTGTCATTTAAAGGATTCGGGCAATCAAAGCCTGTAGCATCCAATACTACCGAAGAGGGCAGGTCGCTGAACCGCAGGACCGAATTTGTTGTTATCGGAAAATAAAAAGTCTACTCCCCTCCCATCATCTGCATCATCTCCTGCTTTGTAATCACTTTGTAGTCGGCAGGTATAATAAATAAATCATCCGAAATTTTTTCAACACTTACATGCTCAGCGGTCATTTTCATTTTTATACCACCCTGGTCAATCACATATTGCATGGGAAAGCCGTTGATTTCATTCAGGTCGGAACCTAACTGCGATTTCGATTTTATTTTATCGGTATAAAACAGTTCCATGTCATTCAATCCATCTGACTTAATAATAGCCTTTTTGCACAAATAGCCGGCAATTTCGCGTGTTTCACCGGTGTATTCAATTACCGGTTTGGCCTTATTGGCAGATTTGTTTATTTCGGCCTGTTCCTCACCTGAAAATTTCATGGCGGTTTTGGTTCCAAGCATATCCGTCAGGCTTATGATATCACCCGTTTTATTATCCATGATAGTTGACGACCGGAACCCCATTCCCATGCTTAGGTCGGTGCGCGACATATGGTCCTTGAAATAAATTACCGTTTCATTGGGCATGTGCGCCGCCATGTCATTATCCATTTCCATGTCGGGATACGTTATGCTATAGGAGACTTTACCTTCAGTGACAGCCTTCTGGCACACTGCCTGAAACGACAGCAGGGATAAACCAAGTGCCGCAATGATGATTTGTGTTAAAGTTTTCATGGCTTTACATTATATATTAAAATCCGAAATTCATATCCTTGGGATCATGAATAATATCATATCCTTCCGGTATTTCAAAGAGCGAAGGATCGTGTTGTTCATTGACAATTTTCTTAGCTTTAAGGTTCATGGTCATACCTGAAATATTGATGGAGTATTCCATCAGCAATCCTTCTATTTCCCTGAATGGTGAACTCCAGTTTGGTTCCTTAATGGCTAATTCATCGGTATAATAAACGGGATATGAGTTGTTGATACTATCGGTAACCATTGCTTCTTTGCAAACAATCCCCGCAATCTCCTTTTCAGCTCCGGTATATCTTATTTTCAGGTCAACACGGTCGGAATAATTCTCCTTCACCTGCTCCCGGTTCAGTACCATGGCAATTTTCCGGCCCATAGCCGACACCAAAGTGATGTAATTGAATTTTGATGCATCCGAAATAAGTTTGGTTTCCATCATATTCATTCCCATGCTGATGATGGTGCATGTTTTATCACCGCTAAAATAAGTTACCACTTCAGATGGCAGCATGGCTTTCATCATGGGTGGTATATCGGCACCGTCGAAAGTTACATCATAAACTACCTTACCTTCACTCAGGCCGTCGAATGGCCCGCGGCTGCATCCATAAGGCGCAACCGCCATCATGGTAAATAAAAATCCGGTAACAATGGCCGCAAAAGATTTCATATGATCACCCATGTTTAATTAGCTGAAGGAATCAAATATTGAACAAATTTAGTGAAATCACGCATGTGATTGTGCCTGTTCCCAAATGGAAGCAAGTGTGGCCTGGTCAATGTCGTGCCCTCCGTTAAATGTCACCGGAGTCACATCAAAGCCCTTACTTTCAATATATTGTGTTTGAACCTGAAACTGTTCCATGGTGATGAATTCATCCGAATAACCAATAACATTAAATATTTTCAATGGGCCGGCACTGAATTCAGGAATATCGGGAGCGAATTGCCCGCTCCATAAAATAAGTGCTTTGAAATTATGCCTGCCTTGCATAACCCACCGGCTGGCTGCCGGGGCGCCCTGCGAAAACCCAAGTACATAAACAGGTATTTTTTTTGCGGGAGACAGCTTTTCAAGCAGTAAATCAAAATAACTGAGATAATCATTGATCTCATGTATCCTGGCTGCTTTTGTCATCCAGGATGCCACCACATCGCCCTGGAATCCTTTGTGGTAAAACCGTGATAATCCTTCGGGTGACACTACCAGGGTATCAGGACTGAAAAGGGACTCAAACTTCATTAAAAATTTTTCAGCATCCATACCATATCCATGTAGTACAAATAACACGGAGCGGTAGTTGCCGGGCCATTTTTCAGAGGCAAAAACCCTTGCCGACCTGTTTACCCGTATGATATCAGTATATAAATTCATGTACGGCAAAGGTACCGGGTTTCATTCAGATTATTACTTTTACAAATCTAAACCGTACAACTATTATGAACAGACGTTACCTACCATTCGTACTACTGGGTTTATTAATACCGGCATTTGTAACCGGACAGGATAAAATGCTGAAGCTTGAAGAAATATGGGCTAGCCGGCAGTTTGCTTTAACCGGTTTACCCGAAGTACGATCTATGAATGACGGAATCCACTATTCGCAACTGGTTGCCGTTGGTCAGAATCAGTTTATTGTCAAGAATGAATTCAGCACTGGAAATACGGTAGATACATTGTTGCGCGGCACCACCCTTTCGCAGGACGAGCGTGCAATTGTGATTGATAATTACGAGTTGAGCCACGATGAAACAATGATCATACTGGCTACTGAGTCGGAACCGATTTACCGGCACAGTACAAAAGCAAACCACCTGATATATTACATCCGTAGCGGTGAAACGGTTCCGGTATCATCAAATGGAAAACAACAGTATGCTACTTTTTCACCTGCCGGGGATAACGTTGCGTTTGTTCGTGATAACAATCTGTTCCTCGTTGATTTAAAATCGGGAAATGAAAAACAGGTAACCGGCGACGGAAAGAAAAACGAAATTATTAACGGAGCTACCGACTGGGTGTATGAGGAGGAGTTTTCATTCGACCAGGGCTATCAGTGGTCAGGTACCGGTGAACATATTGCATATTACAGGTTTGATGAATCGAAGGTAAAGGAGTTCAATCTGACCTACTATGGTGAACTTTATCCGAAAGAGGAAAAATACAAGTACCCAAAGGCGGGAGAAACAAATAGTGATGTGGAAATTTATATTTATCACCTTAAATCAGGCAATAGCGTAAAAGCTGATGTAAACAAGGAGTCTGATCAGTACATTCCCCGGATTAAATGGACCGCCGATCCCGCTACCTTGTGTGTAATGCGAATGAACCGCTTACAGAACCGGCTCGAACTGTATGCCTGCGACGCAAGCTCTGGTCGCTCCGAACTGTTTTTTACCGAAGTTAATCAGGCATATATTGAAGTTACCGATGACATGGAGTTCCTCAATAATAAAAAGGAATTTGTATGGACCAGCACCAGTAACGGGTACAATCATATTTACCTGTATGACATGAAGGGGAAGCTCAGGAAACAAATTACGAATGGTAAATGGGATGTTACCGCATATTATGGCTTTGATGAATCGACGGGGACATTTTACTATCAGGCGGCTGTAAAAAGCCCCATGGAAAAAGGCGTTTTCGCGAGTACACTAAAAGGCAAACAGCAGGAGTTGAACCCTCGCGATGGCACCAGTTCGGCTAAATTCAGCAGTAATTTCAGGTATTATTTCATTACCAATTCCACCATCAGCCGACCTCCTAACGTTACGCTATATACGAATAATGGCAAAAAAGTCAGGCTGGTAAAGGATAACGCGCAAGTATCGGAATCCATGAGTACGTACAGTCTCAATCCCGTTGAGTTTTTCAATTTTACCACATCCGAAAATGTCTCATTAAACGGGTGGATGATAAAACCTTCGGGGTTTGATGAAACTATAAAATACCCGGTAATCCAGTACATGTACGGCGGGCCAAACAGCCAAACCGTAAAAAACGAATGGATGGGTCCAAATTTTTTATGGTTTCAGCTGCTTTCGCAGAGAGGTTACGTGATTGTTTCGGTCGACAACCGGGGAACCGGTGCGCGTGGAGAGGCATTTAACAAAATTATCTACAAACAACTGGGGCATTATGAAACCATCGATCAGATTGAAGTTGCCAGGTGGCTCGGGAAACAGAAGTTTGTGGATGCCACACGCATTGGTGCCTGGGGCTGGAGTTATGGCGGTTATATGACTTCACTTCTGATGACCAAGGGTGCCGATTATTTTAAAGCAGCCGTTGCCGTTGCACCGGTAACCAACTGGCGTTATTACGACACCATTTATACCGAGCGTTATTTGCAGACGCCCCAGTTAAACCCTTCTGGTTACGACGAAAATTCGCCTATCAATTTTACGAATTTGCTGAAAGGAAATTTTTTGCTTGTACACGGATCAACCGACGATAATGTTCATTTGCAGAATTCCATGGAATTTATTACCTCCCTGGTTAAGGAAAAAAAACAATTCGATTCCTTCATTTACCCGAACAAGGCTCATGGTATATCCGGAGTGAGACTTCATTTATATGAGATGATGACCAGTTTCTTTTTAGAAAAACTTTAAATTCACAGCTAGTACTTTTAGTAACAGTTATCATTCAGGCTTTGCGTTTTTCCGTAATTTTTGTGATGTAAGTCACCACTTTATTGTGTGTATCGGATTATCTTTGCTGTGTGCATTCAAAAATAAACTGGAACGAATTGAACAGTCTTGATGAACTAACGGTCCTTCATCAAAATACCATAAACCACCCGGGCACACAGCTCTTATTTTTCAAGCATAGTAAAAGTTGTGGTACCAGCCGTATGGCTATGAAGCAGTTTGATGAATTGTATACAGGATCAATGCCGGTTTACCTGGTACACGTCCGCGAAAGCAGAGCCGTAAGTGATAAAATTTCAGAGTTGTATCAAATCACCCATGAGTCGCCGCAGGTGCTCTTAATCCGGGACGGCAAGTGCATTTACCACGAGTCGCAATACCGCATTGACCCGGGTTCAATATCCGAATACGAAAACTTAAAATAAACCCGACGACCTGCGGCGGCGGGTACCACTCAGTCCCAATGCACCAAGCAAGCCCCTGGTCAGTTCCCGTGCTACGGTCCGCATTACCTGCCTTCCGGCAGTACTGCCTGCTACTTCAGCCACTATAGATTTTTCCTTTTTTTGTGCAGGATCTTTTTCTTCAACTATCTCTTTGCCACCGGAATTCTCATTTACGGCGCGTTCAAGTTTGCCAGTTAAAATTTCATATGCGCTTTCCCTGTCGATTGCCTCATTGTACCTGGGTACCAGTGTTGAATTGTTTATCACTTCTTTAATTTCATCTCCGGTAAGTACATCCATGCGTGACCGAGGCGCACAAAGGAGGGTATGCACCAATGGCGTAGGAATTCCTTTTTCATTTAATCCTGTAACCAGTGCTTCACCAATGCCCAGTGCGGTAAGTAGATCTTCGGTATTATAAAAATCGGACAATGGATAATTCTGGGCTACCGCTTTAATATTCTTGCGGTCCTTTGCTGTAAAGGCCCTGAGAGCATGCTGCACTTTTAAGCCCAGTTGCGACAACACGTCATCAGGAATATCGGAAGGCTGCTGGGTACAAAAGAAAACCCCTACTCCTTTGCTTCGAATCAGCTTGATGATAGTTTCAATCTGATCAAGCAATGCTTTTGACGCCTCACTGAATATTAAATGCGCTTCATCAATGAAAATTACCAGCTTGGGCTGTTCAAGGTCACCCTCTTCGGGAAAGGTAGCATAAATTTCGGCTAACAGGCTGAGCATGAAAGTTGAAAAAAGCTTCGGTTTATCCTGGATATCGGTAAGCCTGATAATGTTAAGAAATCCTCTGCCCGACTCATCCACACGCAACAAATCGGCAGGGTCGAATGATCGTTCGCCAAAAAATGTGTCGGCACCCTGCTGCTCTATTTCAATAATCTTACGGATGATGGTAGATGTGGAAGCGGTACTGATACGGCCATACTCTTTCTCAATAGCCTCTTTTCCCTCATTGGTAAGGAATTGCAATACTTTTTTAAAGTCTTTCAGGTCAATAAGCGGGTAACGCTGATCGTCGCAATATTTAAATACGAGCGACACTACCCCCGACTGGGTATCGTTAAGCTCGAGTAATTTGCTGAACAAAACCGGGCCAAACTCGGTAACGGTTGCCCTTAGCCGTACTCCGTTATCGCCTGAAATCGTCAATAACTCTACCGGAAATTTTTCGGGATTCCAGGGGGGTCCTATCGCTGCATGACGTTCATCAATCTTGGGATGTGATGAACCCTCAGCTCCCAAACCGCTTAAGTCGCCCTTTATATCCATCATCAGGCAAGGAACTCCTTTCGAACTCAGGGCCTCGGCAATACCCTGTAAAGTTTTAGTTTTTCCTGTACCGGTGGCTCCTGCAATAAGCGCATGCCGGTTCAAAGTCCTCAATGGAATTTTAACCTGCAAACCGGTTTCTGTTTCGCCGTTAACTTTAGCACCCCCCAAAACAATAAACTCACCCTTACATGTATAACCGGCCGTTATAGCCTCATTAAATGCTGCATTTCCCATAATTACATTTTTTTCAAGATCAATAATTGGTCAGGTAAAGAACCGGTTATTCCGGGAATTCATTCAATCCGGTTTCAATATACAAAATTTTTCGACTACTGCATCCGAGGCCTCTATCAACCGGTCTATCAGATCCGGAAATTCCAGTAAATAAGGAATTACATTATCGACTCGTTCCTGCAACCGGCCGTCAGGAAACAGTTTATCCTTAATTGATGTGAGCTGATTCACGGTTATTTCGTTTTTTCTTTTTAACGAACGCTTCGCTTTGGCTTCGAGATTATTGAGGGCGTTAAACACTTTTTGTTTTTCAGCTTCAACGGCGGGAACGAGTGTTGGGTCGAGCTTTTCGTACTCAACAGCCAGTGTATTGAATAAACCATCAATGGCAGGTATCAGATGACCGGTACCGGGATGTATGTCGGTAGCAGATTCCAATATTTTCAAAATTAAATAATCGGTCGACTGAAATAATTCCGGCTCAGCAATGGCAAGTTTTTCAAGCTTACGTTCCGACGCTTTATCGATAATTAAAAAACAGTTGCGCATCAATACTACAGGAAACGGAATTTTACTTACTTCAAAGGCACTTTTAAACTGCAGCCAGTAATTAACTTCGCCGGGTCCCCCGATATAAGCCAGGTTTGGAAGAATTTTTTCCTGGTAAAGAGGGCGTGTTACAACATTTGGACTGAATCGCTCCGGGTATGAATTGAGTTCTTCTGTGATTTGTCCGCGGTTAAATACAAGGCTGGTGTTCTGAACATGAAACAAACCATCATCATCCAAAAGAATCCGTTCACGTATGGTATCCTCCATATAGAAAAGATTTATTTCACGTGGTGTTACCTGAACCTTATAGTTTTTCCCGAAATCCGCATTGGTTCGTTCAACTGCCGAAAAAGTTTTATGCTCAAACAATTCTGTCTGCATTTCTCCGACAAACAATTGTTTCAGTCCCGCGTCGTCACCATCAAGTACCACCAGCCCGTATGCCGCAAACAGATCGTGTGCAATCGTTCGTGTTGCCTCTGCGAGTGTTTTAGCGCTTTTGTATGCACCGGTCATTTGATCAATGATAGCAGGAGGATCATTAAAAACTGATTTCAGCTCCTCACCCAGCTCAGCCAGGCCAGCGGTGTCGAGTCTGCCAACGGGTCCTCCCGATGTATGCTTCCAGGTGTAATCTTTTCCATAAATACGGCAATGGTTTATTTCATCAAAGTCATGATCTTCGGATGCCATCCAGAATACAGGAACAAAATTATTATCGGGGTACCTGGATTTCAATTCGGATGCGAGTTTGATGGTTGAAACTATTTTATAAATATAATACAAGGGGCCTGTAAAAATATTCAGCTGATGGCCTGTAGTAACGGTATAGGTATTCTCCTGCGAAAGCAGTTCTATTTGTTTTTCAATAACCGGCCATGATCCCGAATGGTATTTGCCTGAGTACTGCCTTTTCAAAGCATGGCAAAGCACCTGGCGGTTTACCGGTTGCGCACGCCTGTTTTTCATGGCTTCTTCAAACGAATGTATCGAATGCTGATAAAAATAGAATGGCTTCACCTGCAAATTGTCCGAAAGGTAGTCGGTGATTAACTGAGGAAACATTCCGGTTTCACTGAAAGAAACTAAACTTTTAATCATCATTAAATCGATTTGTTAAAAAAACAGGCTATAACAACAACCGGTTTTATTTGTACAAATGCCGCAACACTACGGCCTTCCATTCAGGTTATACATCTGTTTTAACAGTAGCTCAATTCGTGAAGCCATTCGTTCCGACAATGGAACCGATTCATCAAGGTTCTCGAAGCCAAGCCGGAAGCCCTGTGCGTTTCCACTCACCGATTTCACCTTGGCAAGATTAACCAGGTAATTGCGATGGGTTTTGATAATAAATTTTGATGAATTTATTTCTGATAGCTGCCTGATGGTATTTTCTATCAATGCTCTTTTTACAATGTGATTATCGACAAAAACAATATCGGTATAATTATCGGCAGCCTCAGCAAACAAAAACTGCTCATGACTCAATTTAAGCCGGTCGCGGCTATCGTATGACGGAAACTCGAGCGAACCCGATGGTAAATTATCGGATACCGGATGAATCAATATTTCATTAAACCGTATGGCTGTTTTCTTATTCTTTTGCTGCAGGATAATTTGAACGGCCAGGGTAATAACAATGGCGGGTATTAAAGTAAAATACAGCAGGTAAAAATGAAAAGATAAGAGCAATGATCCGCTTACGCCGGTAAATCCCAAGGCGTTGCTGAGAAATAAATTTCCGGTACCAACAAACAAAACAAGGAAAATAATCCAGATGATATTTTTACCAACATTCCATTTCTGTTCTTCAAAAAAATCGGGAAACGCTGGTTTCACCAACCGGTCGGCCAAAAAGCAAAACAAAAATGTGACCAGTCCGAAACTAAAATAAACTCCTACAAGCTTTACCAGCTGAAGGTTCACATCATCCAATCCAAAAGGCTTTATAATGATAAGTGCGGCAACAACCATGAGGCTCGTAAACAAATTATACACCATTTGGGTCCTGGAATCATCCTGAAGCGGAAATGGCGATGTTATAATTTGAAGAAACCTTTTCATAGGGTGTTTGCAGTTTCTGGTGCTTACACGGGCACTCCCATTAAATCGAATTCCCTTGCTGAAGTGATTTTAATGTCAGCAAAGCTTCCCTGGCGAAGATATGCAGCCGATCCCTCAATTAAAACTTCATTATCTACTTCGGGCGAATCGGCTTCTGTTCTGCCAACAAAATAATCACCCTCTTTTCTATCGATGCGCACCTTCATTATTTTACCAACCTTACCGGCATTTAGTGCAGCAGAAATTTGCTGCTGAACAGCCATAACCGCATCTACCCGATCTTTTTTGACAGTATCAGCTACATCATCCTTCAAACCAAATGCATGGGTATTTTCCTCGTGCGAATACTCAAATACACCCAGGCGGTCGAACTTGATATCTTCAACAAACCGGATCATTTCCAGGTGGTCCTGTTCTGTTTCGCCCGGATATCCTGCAATCAGAGTCGTACGCAATGTAATACCAGGCACTTTTTGACGAATGGTATCAATAAGCCGGTATGTTTTTTCTTTAGTGGTTCCCCTGCGCATCGATTTCAGCATCGGGTCGCTGATATGTTGTAGTGGAATATCGAGGTATTTGCAAAATTTGGGGTTATTGCGGATTACATCCAGTACATCCAGCGGAAAGCCTGATGGAAATGCATAATGCAGGCGTATCCACTCAATTCCTTCTACCTTCGAAAGTTCATCCATTAAAAAAGCCAGTTTTCGCTCGTTATATAAATCAATGCCATAGTAAGTTGAATCCTGGGCAATAAGCAGTAATTCTTTGGTACCTTTTGATGCAAGTGTTTTTGCTTCGGCCACAATTTCATCAACAGGTTTCGATATATGTTTACCACGCATAAGAGGTATGGCACAAAACGAACAGGGGCGGTCGCATCCTTCCGAAATTTTAAGGTATGCAAAATGTCGTGGTGTAGTTAACATCCGCTCACCTACCAACTCGTGTTTGTAATCGGCCCCGAGTGTATTTAGTAAAAGGGGGAGGTCGCGTGTACCGAAGTAATGATCAACATTACTGATTTCTTTTTGCAATTCAGGTTTATAACGTTCCGACAAGCAACCGGTGACGATAAGCTGGTTAATGGCTCCGGCTTCCTTTTGTTTGGCGTAAAAAAGGATGGTATCAATGGATTCCTGCTTGGCATTATCGATAAAACCACAGGTATTGATGATTACAATATCGGCATCGTTGTTTTCAGACTCATGCACCACATCGAGATTATTGGCATGTAGTTGTCCCATGAGCACCTCGGAGTCGACTACATTCTTCGAACATCCCAAAGTAATTACGTTGATACGGTTATTATTGCTTTTTTTAGTACGCAATGGCGTTTGGATTTACAGGAACCAGGTTATAAAAATACATCATTTTAACTCCATAGCGCCGGAGAACAGCGAATCAACAAACAAACGGCGGTCGAAAGGCTGAAGGTCTTCCATCTTTTCACCAACTCCAATGTACTTGACCGGAATACCGAACTGATCTGAAATACCAATTACAACCCCTCCTTTTGCGGTACCATCAAGTTTGGTAAGAGCCAGTGCATTTACTTCAGTAGCCGCTGTGAACTGTCTTGCCTGTTCAATAGCATTTTGACCTGTAGATGCATCAAGCACGAGTAAAATTTCATGTGGGGCTCCCGGTACAACTTTTTGCATCACCCGTTTAATCTTGGAAAGTTCATTCATCAGGTTCACCTTGTTATGTAACCGGCCGGCAGTATCAATTATGCATATGTCGGACCCCTGAGCAACAGCTGCCGATACGGTATCAAATGCCACCGATGCCGGATCAGCATCCATGCCTTGCGATACAATGGGTACATCCACCCGCTTCGACCAGATTATAAGCTGGTCAACCGCTGCGGCCCTAAATGTGTCGGCGGCTCCAAGGATTACTTTCCGGCCCTGATTCTTGAACTGGTAGGCAAGTTTACCGATGGTAGTGGTTTTACCAACACCGTTCACACCTACTACCATAATCACATAAGGTTTGGGGACCGTATCTGTTGGCTGCCCGTTGGTTTCAAACTCATGCCGTTCGGTAAGCAACTGCGTAATTTCATCGCGCAGAAGCGTGTGTAATTCAGACGTACGGATGAATTTGTCGCGGGCAACACGTTTCTCGAGCCGGTCGATAATTTTCAGGGTCGTAGGAACTCCAACATCTGCCGAAATTAAAATCTCCTCAAGGTTATCAAGAACCTCTTCATCAACAGTAGATTTACCCGCTACCGCTTTGGTGATTTTTGCAAAAACCCCTTCTCTCGTTTTCGACAAACCTGCATCGAGGTCCTCTTTTTTTCCCTTCTTAAAAAAATCAAATATTCCCATATTTTTTTTTGCTACAATGGTATTGCTTTCGCAGATATGTTAAAGTTACCTTTAAGAAAATAATCGCAATTCAGAAAGTTCATACCAACGATTCTAAATAAAAAAAGCCTCCTTCATATTTGAAAGAAGCTTTTATTCATTTAAAGTAAGTTGTTATTTCTCTTTAAGAAAATCTTTGATATGATCATTATGAACAACTTCCTCCCTGAAGGTGTAGCTTCCGTTTAGAGGTGATTTAACCATTTTAATTACCTTGGAAAATTCTTTGCCTTTTCCTGATTTGAGTGTTGCAACTACTTTCTTTGCCATTCGTGATTATAATTAATATTTACTTGATTTCTTTGTGAATCGTCATCTTCTTCATGATGGGATTGAATTTTTTCAATTCGAGCCTTTCACTCGTGTTCTTCTTGTTCTTGGTTGTTATGTAACGCGAGGTGCCGGGCAATCCGCTGTTTTTATGCTCGATGCATTCCATGATTACCTGCACCCTGTTGCCTTTCTTTGCCATGACTGATAAA
>CAZPKJ010000079.1:0-10551 GCA_964587075.1 uncultured Flavobacteriaceae bacterium
TTTTACAATCAGTTTGGAAGCCATACCACCATTAAATGAAACAAAATAAAGTCCGGGCGACACATCTTTTAGGTCGACACGAATTATTGAGTTATTGGAGGCGTGAGATACTTCTGATGTTTGAATGACTTTTCCGGTTATATCCGAAATTATAACAAATCTTCCTGAAGCATTTTCGCCTCCGGATATATAGAAATGATTTTCGGCCGGGTTAGGAAATATTTCCGGAGATGCCTGAAGTGTACTATTTAATTTTACTGCCTTGACAGCTGAATAAGTAAATCGGCCATCAAAGTCGGTTTGTTTCAGCCGGTAATAACTAACACCTTGAAAAGGATTTGGGTCATATGAATAATATCGCAGCAACGTGGAGGAGTTGCCGGCTCCCTGAACAATTGATACCGCTTCAAAATCGGTGCCGTTGTGCGATCGTTCAACCGTAAAAAAATCATTGTTGATTTCGGTAGCTGTAACCCACTCAATGCGGGCCTTGTCTCCCTCTAAGCGCACATCAAAAAACAACAACGATACCGGCAACGGCGAAACCTCATTGGTTAAGGTCCAGGTACCGAAATTGGAGGCTCCCGGTAATGTTACCTGGAAGGCCGATGCTGTTTGTCCGGGTAAATAGGGCTGCCAGTAATCAGTCGACGGCTCATACCGCTGCGCTTTTAAACTGTTCGGATTATTGTAAGGTGCAATGGGCAACTCCGAAGCCTCATAAGTAAAAAACAGATTAGCTGTTCCGCTGCCCGTTACATCAATTTGCCAGAACCTGTCGACAGTAGCATCCCGGTTGTCGGGCATTAACCCCGCAGCACTGGCCAGGTTTTGAACATTTACCGGCACCGACGGCCAGGGTAAGTTATCGGGAGGAGTCGGATAAGTGGATATGGTTATATCGCCAATGGGTCCCGAAATCACCTGACAGGTAAATGGTATATACACACCGGTAGTTTTTGTAAACGGGAAAACATAAGAACCCCCGAACCCTCCTGCTTTCCAGGTTACCCGGCTGGCATTGTCGGTTCGTTCGGTTATAACACCTCCGCCTGTACGCTGAACGGCCGTGACATTCGGATTAAATACCAGAAGTTCCTGCATGTTTAAATCGAGTAACCCGCTTGAAAAATTCATCATGGCAGAAAGTCCGCCGGTGATAAACTTGTCGATCCAGATATCGGTATACGTAATTAAGTTTCCCGCGGGTTTATTTAAGTGCAATTTATAAAAAGCTTCTTTTGTGTCATTCACAACAGTAATGCTTTGTCCGCCATTTCCGGTGACATTTACAGTGCTGCCATCTTCAACAAACCAGGTTTCATCACGTTTATTCAGCCAGCTTCCTACCAGGTTTAATGTTCCTCCTGAGGCTGCATTCAGCGACATGTCGAGTTCACCGTTAGCCTCAATGGTAAGGTTGCCATTTACATTTAATACCGAGGTAGCATTTTCTACAGCAAGTTTTGATTTATCAATCACTATATTGCGGCAATCGCCGGTTGCGCCGGCAAGTATTTCACAAATTTTTAATGCGCCATTGGGAATGGTTACGTTGGTTGATGCGGTAGGTACCAGGCGCGAATCCCAGTTACACGCGTCGTGCCAGTCGGTGCTTATAATACCATTCCACAGTCCGGCTGTTCCCGGGAAACTATAACCGGGTGTGGTGGTAGTTAGTGTTACGTCATCCAGATAATAAATCTCATCCGAACGGTTAAGGAAGCCGCGGGCCCTGAATGCAAAGGTGCTTGTACCAGCCGGCACATTATAAACAAATGGGTTGGGAGCGGTATACCCGCTGCTTGGATGGCCCGCCGGATTGGTAGAATAGTCCCAGGCATAATCGGCAAAGCCGCCAACACGTCCCACTTCTATCCAACCGCTTCCGTTAATATTTACTTCAAAACGAACCGACTCTCCACTGTCAAATCCGTTTCCGCTACAATAGGAGTGTGATCTGTGATAAAAACTCAGCTGAACATTATCGAGGCAGGCAACATTAACGGTATTAAACAGAATATCTTTTCCGTGCATCGGGCATCCGGTTGCTCCTCCGCCAACCAGACAGTTTGCTCCACCGGAACAACCAACATTATTTCCTCCACCGGCACGTAAGGAATAGAATCCGGTATTAGGAAACGAGGATGTAATTCCGGGAGTAAGCGGGCCGCCGGCGTTGGCAATGGGTGTAAACAACCAGTTATCGGCAGCGGTTCCTTCACCTCCCTGAAAAGCAATAGTAAACTGTGCCTTTACACCGGAGTAAAAGATCGCGATAAACGTAATAACCAGGAGTAATAACCGCAACATGTTTGCTAACGCAGCATTAATGTAGAACAAAGGTACGGGTTCTGTGCAGGATCGATATTACGCCTTCGTTAACAATTTGATAATCAGACATTAAAAATACACCATAACTATAGCCCGAACATATCTGCGAAAGCATGGTAATTTTATTGTTCAAACACTCTGCTGAAGTTTTTCTGCGTTTTTACATTTACTTTTATCAAAAATAAAAACACTTTACATGTCAGCAAAAGCAGGAAGTTTTTTCGAAAAGGCAAATAACTGGTTGAGGCAATCGGTTACCATCCGGCTAATCACCATCGGAATATTACTTTTAATTCTGCTTATTCCTGTAAGTATGATTGAGGGGCTGATCCGCGAACGCGAATCGCGCCAGGAAGAGGCCATAAGGGAAGTGAGTTCCAAGTGGGGTGAGCGGCAAACTATAACAGGTCCGGTACTCACCATACCATACAGACACTATTCAAAAGTATTTGAGAATAATCAGTCGGGGCAATTCAAACTTGTTGAATCAAAAGCATACGCGCATTTTTTACCCGACCAGTTAAACTTTTCGGGGAAAATAAATCCGGAAGAGCGCAAAAGGGGAATTTTTAAAGTAATTGTTTACAATGCCGGTGTTGCATGCAGCGGAGCATTTCCTCGTCCCGATTTCAGCGACTGGAAAATTCAGCCTCAGGATATACTTTGGGACGATGCGTTTGTAGCGTTAGGTATGTCGGACCTGAGAAGTATTAAGGAAAATTTTAGCATTCAATTCGGAAGTGATACCTATTATTTTAATCCGGGGATTGAAACCAATGAGGTAATTGCATCAGGGATAAGCATTAAGCCCGACTGGAGCGGGCCAGACTCAGCCGGAGGAGAAATACCATTTTCAATGGATTTAAAATTTAACGGAAGTTCGGAGTTGAATTTTATCCCGACAGGAAAAGAAACCACAGTTTCATTGAAATCGGAATGGGACAGTCCCAAGTTTGACGGCGCGTTTCTTCCCGACAACCGAACGGTAACGGAAAATGGTTTTGAAGCTTCATGGAAAGTTTTGCATCTTAACCGTTCTTTCCCGCAAAGCTTTCGCGGAAGCGTTTCCGGAATCATGGAATCGGCGTTTGGAGTTACTTTAATTGTTCCCGTAGATGAATATCAAAAAAGCATGCGGGCCGCCAAATACGCTGTGATGTTTATAGCATTAACGTTCCTCGTGTTTTTCTTTGTTCAGGTTTTAAACAAGGTGAGAATACACCCTGTTCAGTATATCATGGTTGGACTTGCACTATGCGTGTTTTATACCTTGCTCATTGCATTATCCGAACATATTCAGTTTGGCTACAGTTATCTCATAGCAAGTGTTGCCATTATAGCACTTATTACCCTTTACGCGAAAAGCATTTTTAACAACCGGAAATTAACATTATTGATACTGTTGATTCTGGTTATCCTTTATTTGTTTATTTATACAATTATTCAAATGGAGGATTTTGCCTTATTAATGGGAAGTGTAGGCTTATTTATCGTATTGTCGTTAGTGATGTACTTATCGAGAAAAATTGACTGGTACGGGCTGAATGAACCTTCAAAAGAGTAAATATAAAGCCGGATTTGAAGTGTACTGAAATTTGGAGGGCAAAATTCTTGTAACTTATTCTCATATAATTACAATCATATTGCCTTGCTGAGCGGACCATTATTTCAAACAACATCATTATATTGCACGCCAATAACAGGCCAAGCCTGGTGTTACATCGTAATTAATCACTAACCCTATATTCATATGAGAAACGTAAGTTATATTTTCAGTACCATGATTCTGTTCCTGGTTTATTCCGTTACTGTTGCACAAGTAATAACTCCCGAACAGGTTGCTACAATCAAACAGGTGGGCGACTGTAAAATATCTGACGACGGCAGGCATGTTGCTTACACATTGAGTACACCTGCTGATGCTTTCAAGGAAAACTCCCCAAGTCAGAACCACCTTTATATACTGAATACCGCATCGGGGGTTTCAACTTCCTATTATTCCATGTCGGGAGTAAGTGGTATTGCATTCAGGCCGGTTAGCGGAACCGTTACTTTTTTAGCCAAGGGCAAAGACGATCAGCATAATAGCATATATGAGATTAACATTAGCGGAGGTGAAGCAAGAAAGTTGTATTCGGCGAATGCTACCATTCTGAGTTACGTGTGGCATCCCGGGGGAAACCGGCTGGCATATTGTGCCAAAGAACCGGTGAAAGTTCCGGCTACGCCATTGGCGTTTAAACCTGATTTTTATGAGGAGGAAATGGCCGATCAAAAAGCATATATGGTTAGCGTTATAAGTAACCAAAGCGAAGTTAAGCCCGTTCAGGTAAAAGGAACGATCTATCATATGCAGTGGAATGCCGACGGATCGAAACTTGCTGTGTCTGCCGCGCCAACATCATCGGTAGACGATTCCTATATGAAGCAACAGGTAATGATTGCTGACGGCAACTCGGGAGCCATGATAGCGGCTATTGATAACAAAGGGAAGCTGGGTCATATTGCATGGAGCCCTGATGGCAAAAAGCTTGCGCTGAATGCGGGCCGCGACATTCATGATCCAACGGATGGAAGGATATTAATTGTTTCATCAGATGGAGGTAAACCGGAAATAATTGACGCAGGCTTTCAGGGCAAATACGAAAGTATCATATGGGATTCGAATGAGGCGATTCACTTTTTAGCCAGCGAAGGAACTGGAAAGATAATCGGATCTATCCGCCCCGACGGAAGTGGAAAGCAAACTATTTACCGTTCGGCAGATCACGCCATAACTTCCTTTTCAAGAGCTAAAAACGGGATGATAGCCTTTGTGGCCAATACACCCGCTCATCCGGGTGAACTCTTTACATTAAGTACAGCCCGGAATGCAAAGCCGGTCAAACAAACCAACAGCAACAGCTGGCTTGCGGGTTTAAAATTCGGAAAGCAGGAAGTGATCAGGTATAAAGCACGTGATAATAAATATGAAATTGAAGGGATCCTAATTTATCCGGTAGGCTATCAGGAAGGCAAGTCGTATCCCCTTATTACCGTAGTTCACGGCGGCCCCGAGGCACATTACAGTAACGGGTGGCTTACAGGTTATTCGGTGCCCGGGCAGATGGCAGCTGGTGCAGGTTACGCGGTGTTTTATCCTAATTACAGAGGTAGTACCGGAAGAGGTATCGATTTTATACACAGCAGCCAGGCCGACATGGCAGGCAAAGAATTTGATGATATCATTGATGGCATCGATTATTTAATTTCACGAGGTATAACCGACAAAAGCAAAATTGGAGTTACAGGCGGATCTTATGGAGGATATGCTTCAGCGTGGATGAGCACCTATTACTCCGATCGTTTTGCCGCGGCCGTTATGTTTGTTGGTATTAGCAATAATTTATCGCTTTGGGGTACAAGCGATATTCCGGAGGAAATGTTTTTGGTTCATGCCAGAAAAAGATTGTGGGACGACTGGGAAGGATTTTTAAAAACCAGCCCTGTGTATTATGTTGACCGGGCACAAACACCCATACTGATTATGCATGGGGCTGTCGATCCCCGTGTTCATCCCGGACAATCTCTTGAGTTATACCGTCACCTGAAAGTTCGTAAACCGGAGTTGCCTGTCAGGCTTATATATTATCCCAACGAAGGGCATGGGAACGTAAGGTCGGGGTCACGGTATGATTATAATATCCGAATGATGCAATGGTTCGATACATATCTGAAAACCGGAAATGCCAAAGCTGAAAAGCCTGGATTGGAATTACCGGTGAAGAAGTAGGTAATTTTCAAAGGAGATTTTGTATGAAAAGTCACATGTTGCAGCACGCGGGGTAATTAAATTTAATTTTTATCGAACCAGGCAGAATCATGTTTAACTCATTGCCTATAATTTTTTCAGTTATAATATTTCTGGTAAAATGTAGTTCGTGTTTTGCTCAGCCAGGCGAAATTCTGATCCGAACCATCGATTCCGCAGCCTCTTTCAGGGCCATGAGCATGCCTGATTCAGCTACGGTATGGATAACGGGCAGCCAGGGTGCTGTTTGCCGGAGTACCGATGGGGCGCTCACTTTCAGTTGCTTCAGAATTCCTGGTATGGAATCGGCCGATTTTCGGTCGCTGTACGCCTGGAACCGCGATACGGCCATAATTGCCAATGCGGGATCTCCGGCCAGGATATTAAGAACTGATGACGGTGGAACTAACTGGATCAGCGTATACGAAAATGCTCATCCAGATGCATTTATTGATGGGGTCGATTTTTGGAATTCGCAAGAGGGAATATGTTATGGCGACCCAATTGACGGCAAATTACTCGTACTTCGTACCGATAACGGCGGAGTAACATGGCGGACATTACTTGGCGATTCGCGGCCATTACTGGTTGATGGCGAGGCATCCTTTGCGGCAAGCAACAGTGCTATGCGATGCTTTGGTTCAGGCAGGGTCATGATTGCTACCGGGGGAGCGCTTTCGCGGATTTTGGTTTCCGAAAACAAGGGCGATTCATGGCGAACATGGTTACCCCCAATACTTCAGGGTGAGCCCAGCCAGGGAATATTTTCATTTGATTTTAAAAACGATCAGGAAGGAATCGTTGTTGGCGGTGACCACAAAAACGATACGGTTTCGTCGAGACATGTTTATTTCACTCCCGATGGAGGAAAAACCTGGCATTTTCCAACAACACCAACACGGGGATACAGGGAGTGTGTAAAATACATTTCGGAGGATACGGTTATTGCGGTCGGGCCTTCAGGGGTGGATATTTCAATTGATGGTGGACGAAACTGGAATGGATTATCAGATGAAAAGGGAATGCATGTTCTTCAAAAATATCCGGCTTCACCGTTTATATTTATTGCCGGCAGAAACGGTAAAATAATTCGTTTGTCATTACCATAATCTTTACGAATTATAAATACAGATGTTGTATTTCTTTGATGTTGTTATTGGCTCACGACGGAACTTATTCTTACGACTATATTAATCAGCTGGTTGACAAATGAACATCAAAGAATACGAAACACATTACCGGAAACTGGAGCGAATGTATCTGAACGGCGCTCCGATCAACAGGGAAATTTATAAAGGAATACAAATTACAATTTCAAATGAAAAAGCGCAATTGGAATTGAACATTGATTCCAGGTATTTTCACGCGGCAAACTCGTTGCATGGTTCAGTATATTTTAAGATGTTGGACGACGCAGCATTTTTTGCCGTCAATTCAATTGTAACCGATGTTTTTGTATATACGGTGTCGTTTAATATTCAAATATTACGACCTGTTACGAAAGGACTTATCAGGGCTACCGGTTCATTGAAATTTAAGTCACAAAATTTATTCATTGCCGATTCGGAGCTAACCGATGAAAACAACAAATTGGCAGGGAGAGGATCGGGGAATTTTATGCGAAGTAAGATTCCGCTAACCCCAGATATCGGCTACTTCTAATGAACCGGATTTTATTCATGAAAGCCATTTTTGCCTTTGCCATGTTTATTATTATACAATGGATCAGGCTAAATTTACCCCTAGGTCATATTGACGGACTGGAATAGAACCATCGCAACAATACAATTACAATCAATTCGGGGACTTAGATATAGATATTAACGATTGAATCGCTTCTTATTATACAGTTCAATAATTATTTGTAATTTAGTTTTGTTCTTACTTGATTATCCTATTTCAAAACATGATGATAATTTTTAGGTTTAAAACAAAGTTTTTGTTATTATTCTTAACGCTGCAATTTGGTTTCCTAAACAGCAGCCATGCACAATTTGATTCCCTGTTGCACAACAACATCACCCGCACTTACCTGACTCATCTGCCGTCCGGCTATACCGGCACAACTCCCCTGCCACTGGTCATTGCCATGCATGGCGGCTTTGGTAGTGCCACCAATTTGCAGGATCAGTCGCAATTAAGTGTTAAAGCCGATGCCGAGCATTTTATTGTGGTGTATCCCGAGGGAGTTAAAAATATATTGGGAATTCGTACGTGGAATGCAGGTTGGTGCTGTGGATATGCTTCAACAAATAATATTGATGATGTGGGATTTATCAATGTACTGATTGATTCCATGATTTCGCAATACAACATCGACACCACAAGAATATATGCAACCGGTATGTCGAACGGCGGGTTTATGTCGTACCGTTTGGCTTGCGAACTTTCAAATCGCATTGCGGCCATTGCGCCGGTTGCGGCAACCATGAGTTTGGCGTCTTGTAACCCGCTGCGACCGTTGCCAGTTATTCAATTTCATTCTTATCTCGATACTAATGTACCGTATATGGGTGGAGTCGGTAATGGTGTATCCAGCCATTGGAATTCACCACAGGATTCGGTACATAATGTTTGGTCGGCTTTAAACGGATGCTTAATAACTAATGATACCATTAACAATGATTCGTTGTTTACACATGTACAGTGGAGTGATTGTAATTGCAGCAACACAATTCAGTTCTATATTACTCATGATGGGGGGCACTCGTGGCCCGGAGGTAACATTACCGCTGTTGGCGATCCTCCCTCTGCGATTATTTCGGCTAACAATTTGATGTGGGATTTTTTTCAACAGCACACACTTGCCTGTGATTCTGCCACCGGAATTTACATGCACTCAGGTGCCATGGAAAAATTGGAAGTGTTTCCAAATCCTTCAGCGGGAGTTTTCATGATTAACTCCACAGTTTCTTTTAAGTTCGATATCCTGGATCTTTTGGGCAAACCACTTTTATCGGGAACAGTTCAGTCGGCACACAATAAAAGTATTGACCTCACCTTTGTTCCGGATGGTGTGTATCAAATGGTTTTGCAGTTTTCCGATAACAGAATGCAATTTCTGAAGCTTGTAAAAATTAGCATGTAGGGTACTGTAACCGGCATGTAGAAATCGATATTGTCTCATCAGGACTACTCATTTGATCTCTTTTTTGGCTACTCTTAAGAATTCTACAGAGGAGCCACCTATTTTTTCTTCAATACAACTCAAAAGCAATATTAACAGGCAAGGTATTGACTCATACCACTTTTGAACCGTTAATCGCAAAAACATGATAGTGAAACATTTACCGGTGCATATCGTATTAGCGGAGTCATTTTATATATGGTATGAAATCAACTCACAACCAAGGCCTTAGGGAATCGAAAAACAAACTGGCTACTACCCTGAATGTCAGGCAACGACAGCGAAATATTCAAAAACTGCTGTTTATTGCGGCCACCTCCATAATTATGCTTACGACTATTATTGCCGGGGGCTTTTTTTACTGGCTGGCACCCGGTGAATCGGTTGCTGCGGCTACCGGCGATTACCGGACAGCTGCTAGCGGGAACTGGAATGCGACTGGTACATGGGAACGTTATAACGGCACCGCTTGGGTTGCAGCCACGGCTACGCCAACTTCGGCCGATGGAGTAATTGAGATTCTGTCGGGTCATACCGTTACCGTTACGGCAGATGTCATGATAAACCAGGCACTGGTTAATTCAGGTGGAGCCTTAATGGTGAGTTCCGGAATACTGACAATCAACAATGGTAGCGGCTCCGATTTATCGGTGAGTGGTTCATTAACGGTTACATCATCCGTTTCAATGTTGGCAAGCGCCACTTTGGATATACAAGGGAATTCAATTTTACAAAACAGCGGAACCATTTCAATGGCCAGCGGGTCGGTTATTAAAGTAAATAGTGCCGGAATATTTACACGTGAAGGCGGAACAATGCCCACCTCTTCGGGATATTTTGAAATAAACAATGGTGGCAAATTTGTTCATGCCATGGATGGGGGAACTGTTCCGTCAGCCTCATGGAACGTTGGCTCTACCTGTGAGATAACAGGATCCAAATCCACTAAACCCTCAGGACTAAATCAGACATTTTATAATTTTACCTGGAACTGTACCGGTCAAACTGCCTCTTTTGATTTGGTTGGAGCATTAACTTATGTGAATGGGGATTTTACCATGTCAAGCACCGGTACATCAAATCTGTTCTTCGACTCCCAGGGGAATAACAACACTTTTTTTATTGGCAGGAATTATAATCAAACCGGTGGAACAACTTACATGTGTATCAATGGGAGTTCGAACCTGACAATTTCAAACGGAAACTATAACGTTACTGGCGGGGCTTTTAATTTCAACCAGTCAGGCGGAACAAACTATGGGAATGTTTCAGCCAATTTCCACATAAACGGTAATCTGGT
>CAZPKJ010000079.1:10561-13194 GCA_964587075.1 uncultured Flavobacteriaceae bacterium
GTAATTAGCGGAGGCACCATTGATATGAGTCAATGTACTCACACGAACGGAACCAAAGGGAATGGCATTTTTAATATTACCGGAAACATAAATGTTTCTGGAAGCGGCCTTATTACACAAACTTCAGTTTTCTCAAAAGGAACAATAAATTTTACCGGAACAAGCACTCAATACTTCATTTCTAATGGAAATATAACGAACCGAATCGACTTCAACATTAAACCAAACGCTATTGTTGATTTTACCACATACAACATAACGGGTGCAGGCGATTTTACCATTGAAGCGGGTGGTGGAATGCTGATTGGCAGTTCAGGAGGAATAGCATCATCGGGAAGTACCGGAAATATCCGGAATACCGGCACAAGAAACTTTAATACCGGTGCCGACTATACCTATAATGGTACCACCGGACAAATTACTGGCACAGGGTTGCCTTCGCAGGTACGCGATCTGACTTTAAACAACGCCGCAAACTGTACCCTTACCGCCTCAACTAATGCTACACGAACACTTACACTTACCACAGGTGTTTTGATAACCAACAGCGAGTCGGTTACGTTGGGAACGGCGGTTTCAAATTTAGGTACTCTAAACAGGACCAATGGCCATATTGCCGGAAATTTCCGGCGCTGGGTTGCTGCAAGTATTACCTCCAATGTGTTGTTTCCCGTTGGAACTCCCGAAACATATAATGGAGCAAACTTTAGCTTTACAACTGCTCCATCATCAGGGGGCACCATTTTGAGTTCATATATTAATTCAAACCCAGGTTCAACAGGTATCCCATTAACCGACGGCGGTGTGCTTTGCAACAACCTTGCTGTTTCATACTGGACTTTTACCCCAATGAATGGTTTTGCCGGCGGGGCATATACTGTGAATTTGAATTGCAATGGATTTTTAAATGTTGTCGATTATCGGTTATTGCGTATCCTGCAAAGAGCGAACAGCGGTGCCGCATGGACCACCAATGGAACGTATTCTATTGGGACAGGATCGAACGCCGCGCCTGTAGCAAACAGAATCGCTATGACATCGCTTGGACATTTTGGAGTAGCTTCACCTAATCCAAACATTCTTCCAATAGAGTTACTCAGCTTTGAAGCAGAAAAAGTAAATGACTTTATCCGATTGAAATGGAAAACAGCGACAGAGGTAAATAACGATTACTTTACCGTTGAGCGAAGCGATGACGGAATGGCTTTTGAAGGAATTGGGGTCGTGGATGGAGCCGGCACAAGCAGTTCAACGTTGTCGTACATGTTTGATGATATTAAGCCGTTACCGGGATTGGCATATTATAGAATTAAACAAACCGACTTTGATGATAAATATACCTACTCAGGAATATTGACCGTTAAAAACACACCAGGATCGGGCAGCGGAAGGACCCTTACAATCAGTAAAGTTTACCCCACACCAATCATCGATCGGTTTACAGTAGATTTCGAATGCCATACCAATGACAAAGTTTTAGAACTCACGTTAAGTAATATGTATGGAAATACACTGCTGAAAAAACAGGTAGCAGTAAATTATGGGATAAACCAGTTCGAGTATGAGGATGCCGGCAAACTGACTCCAGGAAGTTATATATTAAAGCTGTCGGGTATCAATGACCAGGTAACAAAAGTGCTCATTAAGTATTAACAGGCTGTTGTAAACCGCTTCTTTTTATATTTTTGCTGTGAACCTCCGGTCCGATTCGCGTGAATTCCGGAATTCTAAAGCAACTTCAATGTACTTACTGAAGCAGATTTGCAGATTTGTTGTTCCGGGTATTTTGGTTTTAGCCTGTACTAATCCCGTGATTACTGATAAGGACAAGCCGGTTGATTCAGGTTTCGAAAGATACGATTCACTGCGCACCGATTTACAGTCAATTTTTGATTCGGTCAGCGTAAAAGGCGCGGTGCTGATTTTTGACCCTCAAAAGAATATTTGTATTTCAAATGATTTTGAACGCTCCAGGCAAGGGTTTCTTCCGGCATCAACGTTCAAAATTCCTAATTCCATTATTGCGCTCGAAACAGGAGTGGTAAGTAACGACAGTACTTTGTTTTACTGGAATGGCGAAAAGCGTAGACTACCATCGTGGGAAAAGGATTTAACCTTCCGGGAGGCCTTTCATGCATCTTGTGTTCCTTGCTATCAGGAAGTTGCGCGAAAAATTGGAGTTGCCAGGATGCGGCATTTTCTGGATGAATTCCAATACGGAGAAATGAAAGTTGATTCCTTTAGCATTGACAAATTCTGGCTCGAAGGAACGTCAACAATAAGTCAGCAACAGCAAATTGATTTCTTATATAAATTTTATCAGCGGAGGCTTACCTTACAGAAAAATACGTATAATATAATGTCACGTATGCTGGTTATCGACGATAATGATCAATATAAAATCAGCGGTAAAACCGGATGGGCCATACGTGAAAGAAACAACACCGGCTGGTTTGTAGGATATATTGAAAAAGAAAATGAAGTTTATTTTTTTGCAACAATCGTTGAACCGAATACAACTTTTAACATGGATTTTTTCCCGGTCATCCGTTCCGAAATAACTTTAAAGGCCCTGAAGCAGTTGAATATTATCCAATAGGCATACTCACCGGTTTACTTTTTAAAGGGGAATA
>CAZPKJ010000080.1:0-12881 GCA_964587075.1 uncultured Flavobacteriaceae bacterium
CATTTACCATCGGCGATCATGTAAAAGTTGGTGATGTGGGCGGGCATGTAGAGAAAATCGGATTGAGAAGCACCAGGATAAGAACCCTCGAAAAAAGCATAGTAACGGTTCCTAACAAAAAAATGGTAGATGCCGAACTCGAAAATGTTACCGAACGTTCGCTGTGGCGCGTAAAATTTTATATTGGTGTTTTATATTCCACTACAACCGGTGACCTGACAAAAATTATTGGTCAGATAAAAAGTTTCCTCGATAACCATGAAATGATAGAGACTGACGCAGCTGTTAAATTCGAGCAGTTTGGAGCAAGCTCTTTGGATATAGTTATTGTTTTCATTGTTCGAACCGGTGAGTTTGGTGTAATGATGAATGTAAGGGAAGAAGTGAATTTCGAAGTGATGAAAATAGTTCGCAGCAACAATACCGATTTTGCGTTTCCATCTACCAGTCTGTATATTGAACATATCCCTGAAAAGTGACACCAAACTTATTCTGCCTGTTGTCGGCCACTGCCGTCGCAGGCCCGATCCACATTATTGGGATCCCTCTTGAATTTATCCTGTTCGGCTTAACTCTTGCGGGAGTTGCTGTTTTTCATCATCATACCCTGCGGGTAGCCATTTCGGGCATGATGGTGATCCTGCTCTATAAATTTTCATTTACCGACTTTTCACTTGTCGAACACATCATAGGCTCTGAATCGCACGAAGGAGAATGGAACATTCTGCTTAACTTGTTCGGATTACTTACCGGGTTTACCATTCTGGCTGACATTTTTGAGCATAGTGGCCTGCCAAAAAAACTGCCCAATTATTTACCAAACGACTGGAAAGGCGGTATGGTTCTGCTTTTCATGATAGCTATTCTGTCTTCATTCCTCGATAACATTGCCGCTGCCATGATTGGAGGGGCTGTTGCCCACGTGGTTTATAATGGCAAAGTCCATATAGGTTATATTGCGGCCATAGTGGCATCCAGTAATGCCGGCGGCGCAGGCAGCGTTGTTGGCGATACCACCACTACCATGATGTGGATTGACGGTGTTTCCGCATACGATGTATTACATGCATATTACGCATCGGGTCCCGCAATTATATTTTTGGGTATTGTAGCATCCATTCAACAGCAAAAATATCAGCCCATCATAAAAAAAGTGACTGCAGAAGTAACTATTAACTGGACAGGGTTGCTGATTGTGTGTATGATTTTAGGCGGCGCCATTTCAACCAATATTCTGCTCGATTTTCCGGCAGTTGGCGTTTGGGCAGCTATTCTACTGGGTTCAATGATCATTCCGTTAAACTGGAAACTGTTGCCGGGTGCTGTGGCAGGCAGTGTATTTCTTTTATCATTGGTTTTATCCGCCTCCATGATGCCGGTAAATGAACTGCCCGCCGCTTCGTGGCAGTCAGCCTTAACCTTAGGCTTTGTTAGCTCTGTTTTCGACAATATACCGTTAACGAAACTGGCACTGGAACAAGGCGGTTTCGATTGGGGTGTTTTAGCGTATTGTGTAGGGTTTGGCGGTTCCATGATATGGTTTGGCTCTTCAGCCGGAGTGGCTATCTCAAACATGTACCCCGAGGCGCGTTCAGTTTTTCAGTGGCTCAAACATGGCTGGCACGTGATAGTGGCCTATATCATTGGTTTTGTAGTATTGATGATGTTGCATGGCTGGCATCCACACCCAAGCCACAAAGAGGATACATCCTCCCCGCCGGTTGAAGTTTCTCCGCACTCATAAGTATCTGAAACCTGAAATTACTGTATTGGAATTTCATTCGTAGCCACCAGACGGATTCATATAAACATACTTTTATCGAGCTCTTTGCGTTTGTTCAATATTAACAAAATCGTGTTAACAACCATTTAACGATATAAAAAGAAGCACAGGCCTATAGGAGTAATTTTACCGTTTAATCCAATACTAAGCGAAATCCATCTCCATGAGCATGCTACTTCAAATTACTACCGCTGTAACCGACTCCCTTACAACCGTTCCAACACCGGTTGAAGAAACCCTTTCTCTTTGGGAACTTGCCCTGAAAGGCGGTCCCATCATGATTCCAATAGCGCTTTGTTCGGTTATTGCGGTTTACATCATTGTTGAACGCTATTTTGCTATCCGAAAATCCTCAAAAGATGACCCGAACTTTATGAATAACATCCGCGATTTTATCAGCAATGGTAACATCGACGCGGCACGTTCACTTTGCAAAAACACCGAGAGCCCAATAGCCCGGATGATTGAAAAGGGGGTTTCACGTATTGGAAAACCACTGGGCGATATCGAAAAAGCAATCGAAAATATCGGAAACATAGAAGTAGTAAAAATGGAAAAGGGACTTTCGCTCCTTGCCACTGTAGCCGGCGCCGCCCCTATGCTTGGTTTCCTGGGAACCGTTTCCGGGATGATAAAAGCTTTTTACAACATGTCGAAAGCCGGTAAAACCATCGACATCAGCCTGCTGTCGGGAGGTATGTACGAAGCCATGGTTACTACTGTTGCGGGACTCATTGTCGGGATATTCGCTCTTGTATCGTACAACCTGTTAACCGCATTCGTTGAAAAAGTTGTCTTTAAAATGGAAAATACTTCCATCGAGTTCATGGACCTGTTGCAGGAACCGGCAAAATAGTGTCCCTATAAAACTGGCAGCAAATTCAACCTGAGGAGTAAATGAAATGGTTCGGGGATATTGCGAAATTCATCCTGAAGTAACGGAGGAATAATAACATGAACCCGTTGCGAGAAAATTATAAGTTAATTTTATTATCCAGATTCAAATAAAAGGGAATGTCTATCCGATCAAGAAACAAAGTATCAGCCAAGTTTGAAATGTCGTCGATGACCGACCTGGTATTTCTTTTGCTTATATTTTTCATGTTAATAACAACCCTTATAGTCCCTAATGTAAATACGCTCAAACTTTTACTTCCCAACAGCAATACGGCCAAGCCTACCGAGAATCTTACCGTTTCTGTTTCAATCAATGAAAACCTCGAGTACTTTTTCGATGGACAGCCTGTTGTTTATGATCAGCTGGAGTCACAAATAGCCGCTTTTGTATCGGGCAAAACAGACCCGGTAGTAATTTTACATTCGGCAAACACTGTGCCTATCGAAAACGTTGTAAAGGTCATGGACATTGTGAACCGGCTTAAAATAAAAATGGTGCTGGCTACCAATCCTGAAAAATAATATTGTTGTGCAAAAAGATCAAAATAAAAAATCGAAACGTGCCGGATTATCCGGAACGTTATTCGTGCATGGCATCTTATTGCTCATTTTATTTTTGATTAAATTTTCGGCACCTGTACCTCCCGATGAGGAAGAGGGAATATTAATCAATTTTGGAAATTCCGATCAGGGTACAGGTGAAATTCAGCCAACCCAAATCAGCAATGCCGATTCACCTACCGAATCGGACGCAAAAGAATTTAAGGAGCCTGAAGTATCCAATCCTGACCCGGTTAAACCACAGCCAAATCTAACTCAGGATGTAGAAGAAGCACCCAAAGTGGTTAAGGAAAAACCAAAGACAAAACCGGTTGAAACACCAAAACCGGTAACAAAGCCTGTTGTGCAACCTAAAAAAGTTGAAGACCCTAAACCGGATCCGAAAGCGCTCTATCCCGGAAAGAAAAATAACGATGGCAAAGGTAATCCGGGAAATGAAGGTGAAACCGGACAACCCGGTGACCAGGGACGTCCGGATGGTTCACCTGACTCAAAAAGCCACACCGGAACCGGCAAAGGTGATTCAGGAATTTCATTTGACCTGGCAGGACGCAACATGCTTCGCAGGCCAACTATCCAGGATCAATCGCAGGAAAAGGGAAAAGTAGTTATTGAAGTGATTGTTGATAAAGACGGGAATGTTACTTCCGTAAATGGTCCCGTTCGCGGCTCAACAACATCGGCACTGATTCTGGTCAACAAAGCTAAACAGGCCGCGCGGGAAGCCAAATTCAGTAAGAGCCCTACAGGAGTTGAAGAGCAGCGGGGAACCATTACATTCGACTTCAAGTTTGAATGACCTATAACGAAACGCTCGAATACCTTTTTGGTCGTTTGCCCATGTTTCAAAGGATCGGGCCGGCCGCTTATAAAGCCAATCTTGATAATACCCATGCAATCATGAACCTGCTCGATCATCCCGAGAAGGACTTCAGGTGCGTACACATTGCAGGTACCAACGGGAAAGGTTCCGTTTCAAACATGCTTGCGGCAATTCTTCAGCAATGCGGTTACAAAACCGGTTTATACACCTCACCTCATCTCAAAGATTTCAGAGAGCGAATACGGATAGATGGTAAAATGATCGAAAAAAGTGAAGTGGTTCGATTTGTAAAAAAATACAGAAACCACTTCGAAACCATTGAACCCTCCTTCTTTGAATGGACCGTTGGACTCGCCTTCGATTACTTTAGCAGAAAAAATGTTGATATAGCAGTCATTGAAACTGGCCTGGGAGGCAGGCTTGATTCTACCAATGTGGTTACCCCGTTAGTTTCGGTTATAACGAATGTGCAATATGATCACATGAACCTTCTTGGCAACTCGCTCGAAAAAATTGCCATTGAAAAAGCTGGTATAATAAAACCTGTTATTCCGGCAGTTATTGGCCAATCTCAACGTGAAACCGCGGGGATATTTAAAGCCAAGGCCCGAAAAACCGGTTCGAAAATTTATTTTGCCGATAAAATATTCTCGGCTTTAATATCCCCCGAAAGCCTTGCAAATCCGGGAGCGTTAAAAGTTGATGTATTTAAACGAAACGAGCCCTGGATAAAGGATCTGGTAATTGAACCGGGAGGAAGCTACCAAACCAAAAACGTCTGCACCGTTCTTCAAACCTGTACGGTACTTGAATCTTGTGGTTTTGAACTGAACCGGAAAAACATCCGAAAGGCGCTTGGCTCGGTGCCAAAGTTAACAGGCTTTAACGGTCGCTGGCAGGTCCTTGGAAAAAATCCTCTTATAATAGCCGACACCGCGCATAACGCCGACGGTATACGTGAAGTCATGAGTCAGGTTAAAAACACCCCACATAAAAAACTTCACATGGTTATTGGAATGGTAAACGACAAGGATATCACTAAAATGCTAAAGCTTCTGCCCGCTAATGCAACGTATTATTTTTGTTCACCCGATATACCACGGGGCCTTCCGGGAAACGAACTTAAAAAAGAAGCCTCAAAACTCGGATTGAAAGGAAAAATTTATCCGTCCGTTTATGAAGCTTTTGAAGCCGCAAGGGAAAATGCCGGCTTCGAAGACATGATTTATACCGGTGGCAGTACATTTGTTGTTGCCGAAATAGTATAAAAAAGCGGGAATCCCGCCAGAGAATCCCGCATATACAATAACCAAATTTTACGCGGCCGCCTTTTCGCCCCCCCGACCCATCATCATTCCAACAATAGCTCCAATTATTCCTCCAAATACTGCGTTTACAATTACATCAACAATCATTACCGTGGTATTTGCATACCAGTTCATCATGGAATAAAACATCAGGGAGTACGATAATGCGATGAAAAAGTAAATTATTGCTCCCGCCTGGAATCCTCCCATCATACTGTTCACGTTCATCTTGCCAAAAAGCCAGGCAAGCAGGGTAGTACCTACAATATTACTGATAAATATCGCCCATAAAATGGGTGGATCTATCATCATTCCCGGATATTCAATCATATTGGCTTTGTAATAATCGGCCAACAATATCCCCCATACAAGCCAGCCAAGTAGGAATGCGGAGATAGAACCTACTACAATTGCAATGATAGTTTTTGTGTTCATTGTGTTGAAGTTTTAGTTAGTGAAAAATGAAATTAAAAGGATTCAACCCCTAACTTACATGGTTCTCATCGAAGTTATGAACCAGCCGATGTTAAATGATCCTGGAAATGAACGTATCTATTTGGTTATTAATACTTAATGAATTGTCAGGTGGTTCGTGAATTCACCTGGCCACCAGTTTATATGTATAAAAATCATGGCCGTTGTACAGGGTAACAAAATAAATACCCTGGCCCGGTAAAAGAACCGTTACGTGATCACTATCAACAGCAAGGTCTGTTATTTTTTGTCCGCTGCTGTTATAGATTGCCAGGTTGCCCTGGAAGATTTCAGGAATGGTAATATGTACTTCACCCGAAGAGGGATTGGGGAAAATCACCGGCTCTTTATAAGTAGTGTGGGTCGATAATGACGTCAACGTATTTAACTTGAACTTGCTTAAAAACCGCCATATTTCAACGCTTGCGCTGAAGTCCATATTGGTAATATTTAAGTTCACCGGAGCGCCGGGCCACGAGTGTCCGCCACCGTCAATCATGTAAAGTTCCGTTTCGCTTCCCTGAATTCCTCCCGAAAATCTAAAATTAACCGCGGTACATCCATCAGCAGGGTCTATATCGGGTACGGGTGTAATTACAGGAACAGGATTGCACCCGCTTTGATTCGCCCAAAATTTAACCAGTGAATCTACCGGAACAAATGCAATGGAGCCAAAATAAGGAACCGTGGCATCAGCTGTACCATGTATATGCATCACCGGAACCGGATGAAGGGGTGAACACACCTGGAATTTTGGCCAGGTCATGGTACCGGTAACCGAAGCAACAGCAGCTATCCGGTTACTTAACAAGCAAGCCAGTTCGTAACTCATAAAACCACCGTTACTCATTCCGGTACTATAAATACAGTTGATGTCAATATTATAAGAAGCAGCAACCGTGTCAATCAGATCCGATAAAAATCCCAAATCATCAACCTGGGATGCTCCAAAACTGTTCCAGTTCAGGTTTCCCGACCCATCAGGAGTTCCATTCGGATGAACAATTATAAAATTGGCGGTATCGGCGACAGGTTTGAAGTTTCCATACAGCTCCTGCTGAATATTATTGGATGAATATCCATGTAAATTCAAGAGCAGCGGAACCGGAGTTGAGCTGTTATAGATAGCCGGAATATACAGCCTGTATGTCCGTAATAACCCATTATGCACAAAACTTCCCGAAACAATGGTTTGGGCAGTTACACAAACCGAAAAATTCAAAAACAGAAAAATGATTATTGCTATCCTGGGTATCATAACGTAAATATAGAAAGTTCCGCTTTAATGCTCAATTATTCTCAAATAAAAGCAACATTATAGAATCCTTTCCAGTCATGACATGGTGCAAACACCGGCTTATGTAACAAAAGTCGCAAAACCCCGGGTTCATTATCACGACCTTTGCAGTGGAAATTTATCAATATTAATTATGGATTTGGAACTGGTTGGATACATTGGTGCCGTTATTATGGGTTTATCACTGGGCCTTATTGGTGGTGGTGGTTCTATCCTTACTGTTCCAATTTTGGTTTATCTGTTTTCGATGGATGCGGTGATTGCTACCGCATATTCTTTATTCATTGTCGGCTTTACAAGCCTGATAGGTTCGTTCAGCCACATGAAAATGGGCAATATTCACTGGCGTACGGTCCTGGTTTTTGGTGTACCTTCCATCATCAGCGTTTACCTTACTCGATTAATCATAGTGCCGGCTATACCCGAACATTTATTCACGGCCGGCAGTTTGGAAATTTCTAAGTCCGTTGGCTTTTTGTTGCTGTTTGCCATTATCATGCTGCTCGCCTCCTGGTCGATGATCCGTAAAGGAAAAATTAAAACTCATGAAAACCAGTTATTACATTACAACTATCCCTTAATTCTTATTGAGGGAATTGTTGTAGGAGCAGTAACGGGACTGGTTGGGGCCGGTGGTGGATTTCTCATTATTCCGGCACTGGTGCTGTTTGCAAACCTGCCCATGAAACAGGCCGTTGGAACTTCTTTGGTAATCATAGCTGCGAAGTCGCTCATTGGATTTACAGGCGATCTGCGCGCCGGAGAAAGCATAAACTGGAATTTCCTGATGGTGTTTTCTGCTGTAGCGGTTGCCGGCATACTTGCCGGAAGCAGTTTCTCGAAAAAAGTTTCAAACGAAAAATTAAAACCAGCCTTTGGTTGGTTTGTTCTGGCTATGGGATTTTACATTATTATTAAAGAAACCGTCCTACACTAATCTGATTTCAACATATCGATTAAAATTTTACTATGTCAACATTAAAAATACTTATTCCAACCGATTTCACCATCTTACCCGAATATGCATTGCATCTGGTAAAAAATCTTCAAAATAAAATTAAAACCGATATTCATTTCCTTCATGTACTCGAATTTCCCGATACAGTTACCATTAATGAAAAGGGTGAAATTGAAACTTGTGGTGAAATTGAATTAAATTATGTACAAACCAGGCTTAATATAGCCAGGCAAAAACTTGAACATCTTCAGCAATCCTATGGCTCCGAAATAAACACACACCTTACTACCGGCGCCCTCACCAGTACCATCACCGCTTTCGCTTCCGAAAACAAGTTCGACCTCATCGTTATGGGTACCAAGGGAGCACTTGGTCTTGCCGAAAAATTGTCGGGAAGCGAAACTCAAATGGTAGTCAGACAATCGGCTACCCCGGTTCTGTCGCTGCATTGCGACCGCTCGGATTTCAACATAACAAATATTTTATTTGTACATGATTTCAGTGAATCCATTTTTACCATACCTGCTGCCATCAAGATACTTGTTGAAACATACAAGCCGAAAATAAACCTCTTACAACTTTCCGATCAAAAATCCCTTCATGAGAAAATTTTAAGTGCTATGGACAAGTTCGCCCTGGAGAACAACCTTGAAAATGTAAATAAACACATAATTTCTGCCACCGATATTGAGAAAGGGGTCGCTGAGTTTAGTAAGTCACACCCGGTTGATGTGATTTGCATAGGTACTCACGGGAGAACGGGAATTCGCAGGCTTCTTCACCCCAGCGCAACGGAGAGCATTATCAACCATTTTTATAAACCTGTTATCACTTACCATTTAAATAGTTAAAATTATGTTGGAAATTATTCGGCAGCCATGGCCCTGGTATACATCCGGAGCTATCATAGCCGGCATTATGTTTACGTTATTATACTTTGGAAAATCTTTCGGATTCTCCTCAAACCTGCGCACCATATGCGCGGCGGCCGGTGGGGGAAAGTACGCCCGGTTTTTTGAATTTAACTGGAAAGCACAAACATGGAATCTCATTTTTTTAGTGGGCGCGGGACTGGGGGGATTTTTAACCAAAAAATTTCTATCCAGCGATGAACCGGTTTCCATTTCAGATAAAACCATTTCAAGTATCGCCGGACTAGGCTTTGCTCCTCCGGTTTCGTTGCAGCCCGCTGAGTTATTTGGTATGGATGCCGCCTTCACGCTCAAAGGGTTTGTACTGCTGGCCCTTGCGGGGATAATGATCGGGTTTGGCTCGAGGTATGCCGGCGGGTGTACATCGGGCCATGCGATAAGCGGAATATCCAATCTGCAAGTTCCATCCATGATAGCTGTAGTTGGTTTTTTTATTGGAGGGTTGATAATGACACATTTGTTAATGCCATTAATATTTTAGATATGAAATTCATGAAGTTTTTTAAGTTTATTATTACGGGAATCGTATTCGGAATTGTTATGGCCAAATCAGAGGCCATCTCATGGTACAGGATCCAGGAAATGTTTCGCTTTCACTCTTTCCATATGTATGGTATCATTGGCACAGCGGTTGCGGTGGGCGTTGCCGGAGTAGCTGTTATAAAAAAGTTTGGTATCCGCGACTTTGCAGGTAACCCCATCTTGTTTTTTCCAAAAGAAAAAAGCATAACCCGCTATATCGCCGGAGGCAGTCTCTTCGGCATGGGATGGGCTTTATCGGGCGCATGCCCCGGACCCATTGTTGTTAATATCGGTTATGGGTACTTACCCATGCTCATAGTATTTATATTTGCAATTGGAGGCACATTTCTTTACGGCCTGCTAAAAGATAAACTTCCTCATTAATATGGAAGCTGGTTCAAAATGAAGTATCAAATAAAATTTAGTGTATTTTTATTCCTCTTGTTAACCACACATGCACCGGCTCAGCCGGCTGTGAAAATTATTACTCCCGACTCGCTCGAAAAATTAATGACCGATACATTGATGCTGGTGGATGTCCGCACCGGAGTTGAATATGATCAATGGCACCTTGAAAATGCCACACATGCGAACTGCCTGGCGCCAAATTTTGAAGCGCTGTTCGAAGGTATCGATAAATCTACCCCTGTTTACCTCTATTGCCGCAGCGGGCACCGAAGCATAAAGGCAGGAGAAAAACTGGTATCCGGCGGATTCACAAATGTATACTCCCTGCAAAAAGGAACCAACCAATGGCTCAAAGCCCGGAAACCCGTAATATTTTACTAAATTGCAAATGGTGACTAAAGTCGCTAACATTCATGGAATCATTAGCTACATTTGCATTAAGAAACTAAATTATAATCCATTCCAACAAAAAACTTTTTATTTAATTCCTTGTTGGGAAGACTCAAACAACTGGAAAAATAAACCATATGAAAGTAGAACAAATTTATACGGGTTGCCTGGCTCAGGGAGCATATTATATAACATCCGATGGTGAAGCGGCTATCATTGATCCATTACGTGAAGTTCAGCCTTATATCGACCGCGCAAAAAAGGATGGCGTTAAAATTAAGTATGTTTTCGAAACACACTTTCATGCCGACTTTGTATCAGGCCATCTTGACCTCAGTAAAAAAACCGGAGCACCTATTGTTTATGGCCCTACCGCGAACCCTGAATTTGATGCTATCATCGCTGAAGATAATCAGGAATTTAAAATCGGTAAGGTTACCATAAAAGTATTGCATACCCCCGGACATACCATGGAAAGCACTACTTATTTGCTGAAAGATGAAAATGGGAAAGATCACGCAATATTTAGTGGTGACACATTATTCCTGGGCGATGTAGGCCGGCCTGACCTTGCGCAAAAAGCTGCCAGCATGACCAAGGAGGATCTTGCCGGCCTTTTGTATGATAGTCTGACCAGCAGGATCATGCCTTTATCCGACGATGTTATTGTTTATCCTGCTCATGGTGCCGGTAGTGCCTGCGGAAAAAACATGATGAAAGAAACTGTCGACACACTTGGTCATCAAAAGCAGGTAAACTACGCGCTTCGTCAACCCGACAAAGCATCCTTTATTAGTGCCGTTACCGAAGGATTACTTCCTCCTCCCTCCTATTTTCCGCTGAATGTAGCTATGAATAAAAAAGGGTACAACAGTATTGATGATGTACTCAAAAAAGGGTTGACGGCGTTAAATCCTGAAAATTTTGAACAGGCTGCCGAATTAACCGGGGCCCTGGTACTTGATACCCGCGATGCCGGAGATTTTGCCAAAGCATTCGTACCTCAAAGCATAAATATTGGTATCAGGGGGGATTTTGCTCCCTGGGTAGGTTCCCTTCTCGGGGATGTTACCCAGCAACTGTTGTTGGTTACCACACCCGGTATGGAGGAAGAAACAGTAACACGACTGGCACGCGTTGGGTTTGATAATGTGATTGGATATCTCGAAGGCGGTATTGATGCCTGGGTTGCCGCCGGTAAAGAAACTGATACCGTGAATCGCATCTCCGCTGAAACCTTTAAGAAAGAATTTAAAAAAGATTCCAGTCTGGTAATTGATGTTCGAAAGGATACTGAATATGCCGCCGAACATGTTGACGAAGCTTACAGCAAACCCCTTGCAGCCATCAACGACTGGATCAATGAAATTAATCCCGATTCTCATTTTTACCTGCATTGCCAGGGCGGCTACCGAAGTATGATTGCCGCTTCATTGCTACAGGCAAGAGGATATCGCAATTTCAGTGAAATTGAAGGCGGCTTCAAAAAAATCGCCGAAGCAGGGTTACCTACTACCGACTTTGTTTGTCAAAGCAAAGTTCTGCCTGCCTGAAATAAAAAGCCGGACTTTTTTAATCCGGCTTTTTATTTAACTTTTTCTATCATTCCCTGATAATTTTTCTGCTAAATTTTTCGCCCTTGTAGTTAAGTTGAAATACATATATGCCACCAGGCAGTTTATTTAAATCGATAACCATTTTGTTTTCATAAACCCGTTCTTCAAAATACACCAGTTTACTTATAATATCCAATATACTCAAGGTGCAGGTACTTCCATCCGTTGCGAAACCACTTTCTACAGTCAAATATTCGCTGACCGGATTAGGATACAAACCAAAAACATACTCCTGATCAGCAATGCGGGCCAATGGGGTTGTGAATGTGATGTTTGCCGTATATGCCGAAGGCCCCGAGGAACAGTTCGACCGCAATGAGAGATGATAAGAAGTATTTTTCTTTAACCCGGTTAAAGTATAAGTGTTTTGACATGCCGTGGCGGTAAAAGTTTTTGTAGTGTATCCGCTTACGGAAGTTTTTTTGTACCGGACCTGGAAGCTGTTTGCTGATGAATAATTCCAGGTAATTGTTACCGAAGTTGGAGTGATAGCAGTTACGGTCAGATTTTGAGGAATCAGACAATTAAACCCTGAAACAATACCGGTGCTTTGTGAAACGGTTGCCGAACAGCCCGAACCATCGGTATAGCTGTACGAAATACTATAAGGTCCTCCTGTTGGTAAAGAAGCAGGATTAAAGGTGGTGCCGGCTATTCCTGCTCCCGAAAACGCCCCGCCAGCCGGTGAACCCGTCAATGAAACAGGTGGCGACTGACATGTGTAGGTGGCTGCAAGTCCCGAAAATGAAACTGCCGGGAGCGGATTAACCGTCACCATGGCAGCCACCGATGTGGCTGTACATCCTGCCGAAGTAACCTGAACCGTATAGCTTCCCTGGCTGGTTGCAGTGTAGGCAGAACCGGTTGCACCGGCAATTGGTATGCTGTTATGATTCCACTGGTAAGTGTAACC
>CAZPKJ010000081.1:0-12738 GCA_964587075.1 uncultured Flavobacteriaceae bacterium
TCTTGCCGGAAATAACTTTCATGCCTGTCTGTCAGATGAAATCCTAGCTATTACATCTTATTTTTACCACCTCAGTAAATCATTAAACAATCATGCCATATCTCTATCTAAAACTTCTTCACATTATAGCCGTTATAATTTTTCTGGGAAATATTTTTACCGGTTTATTCTGGATGCACCAGGCCATAAAAAGCACTAACCTGCAAATTATAGCGCACACCATACGGTGTGTGATAAAAAGCGACCGATTTTTTACCGTGCCCGGAGTTTTATTTATTACTGCCTTCGGCTTTTGGGCTGCCATACAGGGACATTTTCCAATCATTGGTACCGGATGGATTTTTTGGTCGATTATTTTATTTTCCTTATCGGGAGTAGCATTTATGTGGAAGGTGGTACCACTGCAGAAAAAAATGGAACGGCTTACCGAAGCGGAATTTTTAAACGAAAAATTTGACCATAAAAACTTTTTAAAAGTTTATCATACATGGGAAATCTGGGGCGCCATTGCCCTGGCTACACCGGCAGCTGCACTGGTTATGATGACACTTAAAATCCCGTCATGAATAAATTACAAATAGAAAAATATCTTTCCGGCTCCGACCTTCGTTCAATTGCCAAAAGCGGTTATCTGACAGATAAAATTAATACTCAGCAAAAGTTTGACCTGCTGATAAGCTTTTTGTTTCACCCCGACAGGCTGATAATAATGCGAGCTGCAGATGTTGCTGAAAAAATTTCTGTTCAACATCCTGAGTGGTTAAACGCAAATAAAAAATGGTTATTTAAGTTATCGAAGGGGCCATCCGAAAAAGAACTAAAATGGCACCTTGCTTTGATGATACCCCGGCTGAATCTCACTAAAACAGAGACGGGAGAATGCTGGAAATTATTAGCGGACTGGGCGCTCAACCGAAGCGAATCGAAAATAGTACGCGTTAATTCCATTCAAGGACTTTTTGAAATGCTGACTCATGCTCCTGAGCTTAAAAAAGATTTTGACCTGATCGCCGAACAGTTACAGCAGGAACAAATTCCTTCCATAAATGCCCGCATCAGAATTCTTAATAAAGCATTGAAAATCAGAAAGTAAAATTGAAAAATACCGGGTGGTTTTGCAGACCGGAAATTTTCTTTTAATTTCACTTTTACTCATCAGAAAAATTCTGTTGTGAACTTTTAAACCTACTAAACAAAACCTATCATGAAAAATTTATTTATGGCATTTGCATGTGCTGCATTGATGTTCGGCTGTGGAAGTCCACCTCCTGCCGAAGAAATTACTGAAACACCCGCTCCGGAACCAAAGCCGGTTGAGTTCGCCGATACTAAGTACATGGATATAGGTAAAGCGGGAATCGCAGCCTTTGCCAGCGGTGATGTCGACAAATGGATGGAGCAATATGCCGATAATGCCGTGTATGCATTTAACAATGGCGATAGTTTGGCAGGAAAGGCCGCTATAACCGAATTTTGGAAAAAGCGCCGTGGCGAAGCCATTGAATCATTGACTTTCACGGATGACATATGGTTGCCCGTGAATGTTAACCAGCCCCAAACAGTCGAGGCCCCGGGTATATGGCTTTTGGGATGGTATAAAGTGAATGCGACTTATAAAAACGGAAAGTCCATGTCGCAATGGATACACACTACCACTCACTTTAATTCTGAAGATAAAATTGACCGTGTTATTCAGTATATCGATATGGCACTGGTCAGGGATGCCAGCCCTGTACTCAAATAAACAAGGATTAATCATAAATCAGTCCCCCATGTATCTTCTGCACGGGGGATTTTTTTTACACGGAAACGATTGGGTAATGAAACTTTCGTGTGTATTCGTATGAACAGTTATAAATGATAGGTCAACTGCTGTTCAAAAAATTATCGTGAAAAACCAGAGAGATCTTCGTGGTTTTAAAACAGCTGGGGAAAACTTTGATGATCATCAATAAATTTTTTAAATTATTGAGAATAATCACTTTCAGTCACAAATAAGATTGAAATGGCAAATAATTTTGCAATTCAAATTCATTTTGATTATCTTTTCAAAACATAGTTCCCAATTCGATAATTAATAAATTAATCATGAAAACATTTAAGAATATACTGTTGTTTGCAGTAATTTATTTAGGATGTGCCGGCATCGGCATGGCACAAAGTCACGAATCCGCAGAATCCAAAATTCACATCCCGGAAGGTTATTATCAGGAACAGGGCCAAACTACCGAAAGTGCCGGTGTGGCTTCGTATAATATTGATGAGAATACAGGTTCCGAAAATTCAGATGGTGCAGCATCCTGGCGTCAGAACACATACAGTACCGATGAGGTGATACATATTTACTCAGGCAAACAGGATGGGAACAATGTTATCAGAAAGGTTGAAGTAAATGTTCCGGCAGAGGCCTGGGACTGAAGCGCTAATTCGGGCCTGTAAATAATTTTGTGTTGCCCGACAGGAAACAGCTCAGGGTTTCCCGTAACAGCTTTTATAATTCAGCGCATTAACATGTTTAAATGCTTATTTTTGAAATAGGTTTCTTTTTCAGGAATAATTGTTTATATTCGTGTGGAGTATCATTTACGTTTTTTGTAAACAGGTTGACCTAAAACCAGCTTTTTATGCCAGCATACGAAATAGAAATTATTTTAAACAGGCAACTAGCCGATTGTTTGTCGATTCCGGTTTTCATAACCGACACAGGAGGCAACCTGATTTTTTACAATGAACCGGCCGAAGAAATTTTAGGGAAACGGTTTGAAGAAACCGGTGAAATGCCCGTAGAGGAATGGGGCACGGTATTTAAACCTGTTGATGAAAACGGGAATGCCATTCCAGCCGAAGAACTACCTCTCGTTAAAACGCTGCGCGACTCCTGTCCGTATCACAAAGAATTCCGCATTGAAAGCTTAACAGGTGTTGTTCAGAAAATATCGGTTACATCCTATCCGATAATTGCCCGGGCAGGTAAATTCCTTGGCGCCGTTGCTATATTTTGGAAATCGAAACCGGTATGAAAGTTACATTATGGGGTGTACGAGGATCAATTCCCGTTACCGGGAATGAATTTTCAAAGTATGGTGGAAACACTACCTGTGTGAGCATATGGGAAAATGGCTGGCAGCTGGTGCTGGACGGAGGTTCGGGTATTCAAAAGTTTACAATAGACGGTGAACTGAAACAAAAGCGTATTGATGTATTATTAACGCACCTGCATCTCGACCATATCCAGGGGCTCGGCTTTTTTAAACAGCTGTTTGATCCGGCTATGGAAATTCACATCTGGGGACCGGCAAGCAGTTCACAATCGTTGCGATCCAGATTGAGCAGGTATTTGTCGCCACCCCTGTTTCCGGTGCTTATCCGTGACCTGCCATGTAACCTCAAGCTTCACGAAATTGAAAACAGCACAGTCGAGATCGGACCATTCAAAATATTATCCCGCTATGTCATTCATCCCGGCCCCACGGTAGGATATCGAATCGCCGGCACCTATTCCACATTTACGTTTATTCCCGACCATGAACCGGCACTTGGAAAAGGCATAATTAACGACCCGAAGTGGCTTTCGGGATACGACCTGGCAGCAGATACCGATGTGCTTATGCACGATGCCCAATACAGCGAAAGCGAGTATGCCGGAAAACGGGGATGGGGACATTCGTCGGTTGAAGATGCCGGTTTGTTTGCATCGATCACCGGAGCCCGGCAGTTACTTTTTACGCATCACGACCCTTCCCGTACCGATGAACAGATTGACAATTTTTCGGCAATCTTCAAAACAAAAACAAATTACCGATTTGTTGCCGAACCGGCCCGCGAAGGAATGAAACTGGAATTGCGATAGGCTGGCAAACCGATTACCCGCCCACATTGATATCCGCAATACACGTGTCATTTTTTACATGGATATATCAGTCAATGATATATTTGTGTAAATTTGATTTAAATTGTCAATTTATACAATGAAAAAGCTGATAACCGTTGCCTTAGGCCTATGCCTGATCTTAAATATTGCTGACGCCCAACAGCAATTGAACATGTCATTACTGTCGAACTGGGATGACCCCGCGATCCCGGCCGCCTTTTATGGTCCTTATAACGATTGCTGGGGATATGTTGATTCAGCCGGACGCGAATATGCCATCATAGGCAGTTCGGAAGGAGCCTATTTCTTTGATGTTACCGACGGCTCAAACCCGGTAATGGTAAGTTTTCAGCCAAGCAAGGATCAAAGCACACTCGCCATTCATCGCGATTATAAAACATATCAGCATTATTGTTACGCTGTTGCGGATGAGGGACAGAACTCTCTTCAGATATTCGACTTGCAGTATCTTCCCGATTCGGTTGTAAAGGTGTACGACAGCAATGTTCTCTGCAAGAGGGCGCATAATATTTTTATTGAAGGCGATAAGTTATATCTGGCATCTAACGCCGTGGGCAATACGTTCAGGGCGATGGACGTACTTTCACTGGCCAATCCGGTCAGTCCAACATTCATCAGCACCTTATCGAACCCCAACTTCAGCCATGTACATGATGTATTTGTAAAAAATGATACTGCCTACTGTTCGGTTGGATATGAAGGACTGTATGTTTACAGCTATGTTAATGCCGCCTCACCGCAGTTGCTGATGTCGCTCACAAGCTATCCCGAACAGGGATATAATCACAGCTCCTGGCTTTCGCCGGATGGGATACACATCGTTATGGCCGACGAAAACCATGGCTCAGGATTGAAACTCGTTGATATTAGCGATTTCAGCAATCCCGTTATTAAAAGTGTATTTCGCTCGAATATGCTTAATATAAGTCCACCTAACGGACCCAATGGAAGTATTCCCCATAATGAATTTATCCGGGATAACTTTTTATTTGTTTCCTATTATCATGAGGGTGTTCAGGTTTTTGATATTTCCGACCCATCGAATCCGGTACAGTTTGCGTGGTATGACACCTATACCGGGCACACCGATTACAATAGCTATATCGGATGCTGGGGAGTATATCCGTTCCTTCCATCAGGAAAAATTATCGCATCGGATATGTACAACGGGTTGTTTATCCTCGACGGATCTGTTATCCTTGGATCAAATTCACCAGGCAGTCCGATGGGCTCCTTGAGCGCGTTTCCTAATCCGTTCAGGAATGAATTGCAGATTTCAATTCCGTCAATTGAGCATGGCGACGTAAAAGTTCAATTGACCGATTTAAGCGGCAGAGTTATTTACAGCACTACCTGGCATGCCGGCGACCCCGCTCAGCTTACAATCCCTGCTTACCATATTTCCCAGGGCTTGTATATGATTATTGCCGATACCAACCAGGGAAGATTTGTCAGCAAGGTGGTAAGATCGGCCGAATAATTTCACGCGTAGTCTTATTTTTTCTTACTGCAGTTTATATTTCCGGACATTAAGGAATTAATGAATCAAGAGATAAGTTTATCATTAAACAGTTATGTTGAAAGCATTTTTGGTTAACTGTTTTTTAATTTTTGTATTGCCCGGCATATTTCATGCACAAACTCCGGGATGTACCGATCCGTTGGCAACCAACTACAACGCATCGGCTACAATGAATGATGGAAGCTGTAATTATCCGAACAGCAATGTAGCTCCGGTTAGCAGTTTTGTTATGGATGCCATACTGCCCGAAACGTCGGGACTTACATTATGGAACAATTATATCTGGACACATAACGACAATAACGACACCAACCTCTACGCGTTGGATACATTAAACGGGAACATTATTTCAACGGCGGTGTTATCGGGCGTCACAAACACCGACTGGGAAGAAATAGCACAGGATAGTAACTTCGTTTATGTTGGAGATTTTGGAAATAACGCCAACGGCAACCGAACAAATTTGAAAATTTACAGAATAAATAAGGCCTCTATTCTTAATAATTCCCCGGTTATTGATACCATAAGTTTTACCTATGCCGACCAGATTATTTTTACACCCTCTGGACCGAACAACACCGATTTCGACTGTGAAGCCTTTATTGTTGGGACGGATAGCATCTATCTGTTTACCAAACAATGGGTAAACAACGGCACTGTGGTTTATTCATTACCTAAAATACCTGGCGCGCATGTTGCCCAACCGGTCCATTCATTTAATGTTCAGGGATTGATTACAGGTGCCACATATCTTCAGGACAAGCAAATTGTAGTATTGTGCGGTTATTCGGGTTTACTTCAACCGTTTGTTTATTTGCTGTATGACTTTTATAACAACAATTTTTTCGATGGTAACAAGAGAAAAGTTAACGTAACACTGCCATTTCATCAAATGGAAGGGATAGCTTCTGCAGACGGACTAAAATATTATCTGAGCAATGAGTATTTTTCGCAACCACCTATAATTAATGTTACACAAAAGCTACATGTATTCGATCTGTCGGGTTACTTGTTGGATTACATCACAGGGCTCACTTCCAATATAACCGAGTTGACTGCTTTTTCGGAGTATTTGTTGTATCCAAACCCTACCAATGGAGAAGTTCGCATCAAAAATCTGCCGGCAGGCGAAGTGTTTAAATTAACTGATTTATCGGGACATGTGCTTTTTACGGGAACGGTTAAAAGCCATGAAACCATAGTCAGTGTTTCGGGACTGCCTGAAGGAGTTTACCTGTTGCAGCTCATAAACGACCCCTGGAAAAATGTTTGGCGAATCGTGAAGCAATAGTTGATCATTATCCCCGAAAGGGCATACTATCCAATGAAAGAAAAGGGTGCTACCTATGTATTAGTCAGAACCAATTCTGCAGATGTGAATTTCAGGAAACTGGTTAAAGCGCTTGATGAAGAACTGAGCATTCGCGACGGGGCTGATCATGCCTTTTACGCCGCATATAATAAAATTGATTTTATTCATCATGTAGTGGTTGCTTTTAATGAAAATATTCCAGTGGGCTGCGGAGCAATTAAACATTTTTCACCCGGTTTGATGGAAATAAAACGGATGTTTGTTGACCCTGAATTTCGAAGCAGGGGAATAGCCAGGACAATTTTAAACGAACTGGAAAACTGGGCGCGGCAGTTATCCTGCGAAAAGTGTGTTCTTGAAACGGGGCATAAACAACCGGAAGCAATTGCGCTCTACCAGAAGTGTGGATATACGGTTATTCCCAATTATGGCCAATATGCCGGAGTTTCAGGCAGTATATGTTTTGAAAAAATTTTATAAGAGGTAGTTTTCAGGGTTCCGCCGCATGGAGTTACTTCAATAGAATAATTTATGAAATGGCTTAACAGTTTAACTTAAACAAGATTAGAGAAGTAACATTTTTTAATACTTTTTTGTTAGTATTCTTAGTATATTGTGTATTCGGCCGGTTCGGGGCCTGAATTGTTTGATGAAGTCTGGCTGAATAGTTTCTTTTTAGATACGTGAGTAATTAATTCACATAAACCCTCAAACTATGAAAACCCAAAAAATCTCCGTTCCATCCCTGGCTGTAAAATCAGGGTTGCTCATTTCAGTAGTATTCGTACTTTATTTTTTACTCATGAAAGCACTCGGGCTGCTTCATGTTACCGAATACCGCTTTCTGAATGTACTGATCCTGATAGCCGGTCTGGTTATTACTTTTCGAAACTATATGTCAGAAACAGCCGCAAGCACCATCAGTTATTTAAACGGTTTGGTGCTGGGAGTACTCACTTCATTGTCGGCTTTTATCACATTCACCATATTTATTTTCATTTATTTTACTTTTATTGACCCCGAAATTTTGTTAAAAATCGGCGAAAGCGCGGTTATGCTGGGAAATTCGCCTTCGGCTGTATACGCATCCATTGCCGTAATGGTTGAGGGCTTTACATCGGGCCTTATTATTTCCTTTATTCTTATGCAGTATTACAAGTCGGGATATTATACCGATGAACGGAAACAGCAAAAGGCAACCTGATTTGCCAGGGGTATAAAAAACAGGAAAATTTCTTTAATTACACGAAACCTTTTACATTTGATGAAAACCTGAATTATGTCGATTCATCAAAAGAGAAATTGCTTTTTTCCCGTAGTTATTTCAATAGTGATGATAAGTTTTTCGTTTAAATCGGCAGGACAGAAAGTAACCCACGATTTTAAGGGGTTTTACTGCGTATTAAACGGGGGTATTGTTGGCGGAGAGGTAGCCAGCAAACTGGAGGAGGTGAAAGTGGCAGCGTTCGGCAATGCACTGGCTTTAGACATTAATGCAGGAACCGCCCTGGGCAGCCTGACGCTTATTCATGTTTCAGGACTTCTAACTGTTTTGAATAACCCGCGCATCCAATACGGGTCGTCGGCAACCAAGGAAAAAATTGATGAGCTAACAGTATATGAATATATGTTAGGTGGTGGTGTTACGGGGGCGTTTCGTAAAAACGGCGCCTTCATATCCGGTAATGTTGGGGTGGGGTTCATCTCAATACACGATAGTGAGGAACGATCAAAAGCGACATCAGATCCGGGGTTTTCATTTCAATTTAAAGCGGGAATCGATTTCTGGTATGCCTCTTACGGTGCGATTTCACTGGCTGCCATGTATGCTAAAACTATTACTTCCGACGACGGCGATACCTGGAGCACCAACCGTATTGGCGTGTTGCTGGGATTGAAGTTCAATTGAAAAGATCGCTGGCTGGCATGTGTGCCCGGTTGTTTGCAGGAGCTATTCGCGCAGGTATTTCCTTAAACGGGAACCTTTTTTAGATTTGCAGATTAAATACCATGTTTTATAAACCAGCGGTATTTTATTTAAATCATGCAGCAAAAAGGGAAAAAAGCACCTGGCAAAGAAAAAAAAGCAAGTCCGTCATCCGCGAAAGCGAATAAGGTAACCCGGCCACAACAATCCACTGTAACCACAGATAAGAGGTGGATGTTTTTAGCGCTTTTGGTATGGGCCATTACAGCTATTGTTTACAGCGGGTCGGTATCCAACGGTTTTGTGAACTGGGACGACTCGTACCATATTTACGAAAACCCGAACCTTCAGATAACCGATTCGGAAAGCCTGCGAAACATTTTCAGTATTGACAAAGGTGCCGTTATAGGAAACTTTATTCCGCTTACGGTACTCAGCTTTTACCTTGAAAAGAAAATTACCGGCGGATTTGACCCTGCTGTGATACATATGAACAGCTTGCTGCTGCATTTATTAATAGTATTTTTTGTAATGGCATTGTTGAAGCAAATGACGTTTAACCATACCGCCATTTTTACCGGGGGGCTGCTGTTTGGCATACATCCAATGAGAGTGGAGTCGGTGGCGTGGGCAACCGAACGGAAAGATGTGCTGTTTGCCCTCTTCTTTTTTGCAGCACTCATATTTTATGTACGATGGATTCATGAATCCGGCAAAGCGAAAAGATTGGTATTTTATTCTCTGGCATTTGCAGCCGCACTATTATCCGGACTGTCAAAAATACAGGCGGTCACCATTCCGCTTTCGATGCTGGCACTGGATTACTGGTTTCAGCGTAAGTTAAGTTTTAAGCTAATACGGGAAAAAACTCCATTTTGGATTTTATCGCTGGCCATTGGCCTTATAAATATTTATACTCTGAATCAACAGGGCTCAATCAATGAGGATGTTGTAAATTATACATTCATTGACCGGATATGTATTGGTACGTTTTCTTTTGCCACCTATCTATATAAACTTGTGCTGCCTTACCCGATGTCGCCCCTGTACACATATCCTCATACGTTACCCTGGTACATTTATGCTTCACCTCTCATTTTTATATCGGCGGTATTTCTTTTTTACTGGTTGTTTAAAAATGAAAAGCGAATAGAAGTGTTTGGCACAGCCTTCTTTTTTATGAACATCATGTTTTTGTTACAGGTAGTAGGTGCGGGTCAGGGATTTTTAGCCGACAGGTTTACCTATGTCGCTTATTTTGGTTTATTCGCTGTAGCGGGATGGTATGCAGGAACGGCTGAAGATCAAAATAAGAAATACAAATACTATTTATGGGCGACGATTATTGTTGCCGGATCAGTTTACGCGTATATGTCGTTTGAGCAAACCAAAATCTGGAAAAACGGAGGCATTATGTGGTCGCATGTGATAGGAATTGAAAAGGAAACCAGTTCTCTGCCGTATTCAAAACGCGGACAATACTACCGGGATATAAATGATTTTGAAAAAGCGCTTTCCGATTTTACTACTTCCATCCGATTAAATCCAAAGAACAGCGAAACATATAAAAGCAGGGGTAAATGTTATTTTGATATGGTTATGACGAACCATGCACCCGGAAAGCAGAAGGAGTACCTGCAACAAGCCATTTCGGACTTTACCAAAGGGCTCGCCTTGCCGGCCGACAAGCAGGAATCCAAAGCGGAGATGTTAATTAACAGGGGAGCAGCATATGCGGCATTGGGGAATGATCAGCTTGCGTAGGATGATTATAATGCGGGACTAACTATTTACCCGAATAATAAAAACGTATACCTGAACCGGTCGGTAGTATTTTTTAACCGACAGCAGTTCGACAAGGTCATGGATGATTATACCTCGTTCATTAATCTGGATAAAACCGACGCCAATATATGGTATTCGAGAGGAATGCTTCACCGCAGCTTTGGCAGGTTTGACCAGGCCCTTGCTGACCTGAACAAGGCCCTGGAGCTTAATGCCCAAAACGGACTGGCTTACCTGGAACGGGCCCGGGCGTTTGCTCATATGGGAAAGCAGGACCTTGCGGCAACCGACTATGAGAAAGCGCGGGCATTGGGTGTTGAGAAACAAGCTTACGACAACGAGCTGATGAATAAGTAGATTTTTGGAGAGGAGTTGCCATAGTTTTAACCGCGTTATTTGGAAGTCACAAAACTTTTTTCAAAGTTCCAGCATTAATTTAATGGACATGAAATGATTTTTTAATGTATCTTCGATTAAAAGTACAATACAGATGGACCTGATTAGCCGGATTCGGTTAACCTTTACCGGAAAATTAAAGGACGGGAAAGTCACTTTAATGGTACTGTTTTTAATGATTGGTTCCCCATGTGCTATGTGCCAGGAACGTACGGCGCCAACAAAGGACAGAAAATACTCCATTGGATTTCATTTTGCCACCGGGGTATATGGATCGGATCAGCATTATCCCGAGGGCGGTGCAGGTCAATCGTTGAATATTGAAGAACATGTGATAAAGTCAAAGCCCTATATTAGTTATTCGGGTGGCATTAGCATTGCGTATTTGATAACAAAAAATTGTTATTTTGAGTCAGGCGCTCAATATTCAAGAAAAGGATATTCCGAAAAAGAGACAGATTTATTTTATGGAGATCAGATAGACCCCAGATACGGGTTTGAATATGATGATATCGACAACTTGAAAACGAGGTTTATATATCAGTACATTGATGTTCCGGTTAAAGTAGTCAAATCCTTTGGTGACAAAAAATGGGTTTTAACGGCAGGTGCCGGGGTAACTTCACACTTTTTATTGAGCGCAATAAGATTGGTGAAGTTCGATTCAGACAATAACGGGCCAAAGCGTTACGAATCCAAACTACAAAGCAACCACCGGCAGTTTAATGTTTCACCGGTAGTTAGTGGCGGAGTGGGTTACAATGTAAATCACAGGTTACAATTTATTATTGAACCGGAGGCAAAATATCAACTGTTAAAAATCACTGACGGAAAAGTTTCTTCCAGGCTGTGGAGCATAGATTTAAAATTTACAACGTTTATTAAAATTTAACAGCACAGTTGTAAAGATATTTATCACCGGACCGGAAATCTGAACAACCCTTCAGAATCCTTTTTATGGTAGCTGATATTTCAAAATATACTTTTTCATAACTTTACATTCCTTTATAAAATATTTATATGACTAACAAAGAAGTTGCCATTGAATTGCTAAAATGGATTGTTGACGGAAGAATTGACGAAGCGTATGATAAATTTACCAGCACAGAAATGATTCATCACAATGCATGGTTCAAAGGCGATCGTGAATCGTTACGGAAAGCGATGCACGAAAGCCAAAGAGAGAATCCGAATAAATCGGCAACCATTCACCATGCCATTCAGGAAGGCGATTTAGTTACGTTGTTTTCGCACATAAAACAAAATCCTTCCGATAAGGGATCGGCAGTTATACATATTTTTCGGTTCGCAGAGGGAAAAGTAGTAGAAGTTTGGGATGTCGGCATGAGTTTACCCGAACAGGAAATAAATGAAAACGGAGTTTTTTAATATCTAAATGCCATGAAAAATTTTGACTGGACAAAATTCAAAGTAAAAATTGCTGTAAAGGCTCCCATGGAGAAAATTTACAGGGCCTGGGCCGTTCCCGCCGAAATAGAAAAATGGTTTCTTGAAAGGGCGAGGTACTTTAATGAGGATGGCACTCTTGCCGGCATGGACAAACCAGTAACACAAGGCATGAAGTATAACTGGAGCTGGTATTTATACGATATCCTGGAAGAGGGATTCATTAATATAGCTAACGGCACCGATCATATCCGGTTTACTTTTGCCGGCGACTGCCTGGTGGATGTTCGGCTCAGCATGCAATATGAATATACAATTATAGAACTGGAACAAAGCAATATACCGGTTGATGATGAGTCGAAAAAAAATATCCGGCTGGGTTGTCACGAAGGCTGGTCGTTTTACCTGGTTAACCTGAAATCCATTTATGAGGGAGGTCACGATTTGAGAGCAACCGACACACGGCTGCAACCTATGCTCAATAATTAATGCGGCAG
>CAZPKJ010000082.1:0-3637 GCA_964587075.1 uncultured Flavobacteriaceae bacterium
CTCGATAAAAACTGAATTGAAAAACGAATTGCCAAAGAGCTGCAAGACGGATATTATGTAAATCTTGGAATTGGGATACCAACACTGGTCGCCAATTACATCCCTGAAAACATGAATGTAGTTTTACAGTCGGAAAATGGTTTGTTGGGTATGGGACCGTTTCCTTTTGAAGGGGAGGAAGATCCCGATTTGATAAATGCAGGCAAGCAAACAATAACAACTGTTCCGGGGTCGGCGTTTTTTGATTCAGCTATGAGTTTTGGAATGATAAGAGCCCGTAAAGTAGATCTTACCATACTTGGAGCTATGGAAGTAAGCGAGCAGGGTGATATTGCCAACTGGAAGATTCCTGGTAAGATGGTTAAAGGAATGGGCGGTGCCATGGATCTTGTTGCCTCAGCGAAAAATATTATTGTGGCCATGCAGCACGTAAACAAGGCGGGCCAGTCGAAACTGCTTCCAAAATGTGAATTGCCTTTAACGGGTGTAAAATGTGTTAAGCGTATAGTAACCGAACTGGCCGTTATAGATGTTACCCCTGGCGGATTTAGGCTGATTGAGAGGGCGCCGGGAGTTTCGGTAGATCAAATTAAAAACGCTACTGCGGGCAAGTTAATGGTTGAAGGTGATATTCCTGAAATGCATTTGTAAAGTATTCAGTAATTTTTTTCGTTTAACGCATTACGGTTCCAGTGTAATAAAAACTCCTTTACTTTTTTTTCGCTGTATCCTTCCCCCTCTTCGAGATAAGCGGTATTTTGCGTATGCAGGAGCTTGCCCGTTTCATCCAATATTAAAAACACCGGGAAACCAAATCTCTGTGGAAAATTAAACTTTTTTAAAAGGCCGGCATTTTTATTTTGCGGACTATAGTTAATATGTTCAACAATATAATCGGATTTGATGATGGAGTTGATGACAGGTGTGGTATTGCTGAAGTGATAAAACATCCGGCACCATTTGCACCAGTTACCTCCAATTTGAAGCAATATATGTTTTTTTTCTCCGGCAGCTTTTTCAATAGCTTTCTCAAGTTGTATAGATGCGTCAGCTTCAGGATTGTATACTTTAAAAGGAGCATCCTGGGCAGTAACACACAGTTCAGCGGTAACAAAAATTAATATAAGTGTTAATCGTATCATTGTTTTGGATAAGGTTACGATTTCAAAGGTAATGAAATTGTAAACAGTGCTCCGCCGCCGGCCGGATTAGAGGCTGTTATGGTGCCACCATGTGCATTAATGATATCATAGCTGAGCGACAAACCCAGCCCTGTACCTTCACCGGCCGGTTTAGTTGTAAAAAAGGGCTGGAATATTTTGTCGAGAATTGACGCGGGTATACCGGGTCCGTTGTCACGGATTTCAATTATTATTTTTTCGTCAACCTTTTGCGTTTTAACCGTTATTTCAGGGGTGAACTGACTTTTTTCATGCTGAATACTGTGCAAAACATACAGGCTGTTGTTAAACAGATTTAATAATACCCGTGAGATTTCCTGGGTAACAACAATTATTTCAGGAATTTCGGGATCAAGGTTCATGACCGCATTGCAGAAAAATCCGGGGTGATGGATACGGGCAGCCTGGTATGCAAGGGAATAATATTCGGTGATAAGTTTGTTGATATCGGTTTTTGCCTGCTCACGTTCACCGGATCGGCTGTGATCGAGCATCCGGGTAATGATGGAATTGGCACGTTCGCCATGCTTTGATATTTTCTCCAGGTTAAGTTCAAGGTCCTCTATAAGGAATTTCCGGTCCTCATCCGATTTGGTTCCTTCCAGTTCCCTGAGCAGATCAATAGATATTTGTGAAAAATTATTCACAAAATTCAGCGGGTTTTTTATTTCATGGGCAATACCTGCCGTTAATTGCCCGAGCGATGCCAGCTTTTCGTGATGAATAAGTTTTTTCTGAGTAGTTTCAAGGTCATTGTATGCTTTTTCAAGCTTGTTGTTGGTTTTTTGTATTTGCTGTTGTTTAGTATAAAATAAAAGTGCTACAAATACAGCCATTACCCCAATAATAAGTGAAGCAACCGACATGATGGACCGGTTTCGGTTTTTATTTTCGAGCAGTTGAATTTCAGATTGCTTCTTATTAATGATATAATCGGCCTCGAGCCTGGCAATATTTTTAGATGTTTTTTCATTGATGATGGAATCACGCAAACTTAAATAACTGAATAAATACCTGTATGCCGATTCATATTGCTTTGCGGAAGCGCTTATCTGATATAAAATTTTACGGGCATCAATGATCAATTCCCGGGCCTTAATACTGTCGGCAAGGTATTTCCCCTGAAGTGCTATATTATGGGCATCGTTATATTTCCCTCTCAGTTGCATGGATTCGGCTAACAAAATGTAGGACTTCGCCGTGCCATAATCGTTGTTTGTTGCCTTGGTATATTTCAATGCCGAATTGATGTAATGTTCGGCACTGTCGGGCTGACTCTGTTTAATAAAAAGTTCGGCCAGGCCAAGGTAACATTCGGCCAGGCCTTGTTCATCATGAAGTTCTTGTTTTAAGCTTAAGGCTCGTCTGAAAAACAGCAATGCAGAAGGGAAATTATCAAGTTTCGAATAATTGATTCCTGACAGATAGAATAAAGTTGCGATGTATTGTTTGTTACCGGTTTTTTCGTATTGATTTACCGCGCTGTTGTAGTACTCCAGAGATTTCGTAAAATTATTCTGGGTATAATAAATCACCCCCAGTTGCAAAAGTGTGTATGCCATTTTATCTTTCAGTCCTGCCTGCTCATAAATTTTGTAAGCGTCGAGTGCGTATTCAAGCGATTGACTGCTTTCAAATTTGGTGAGATATATTTTCACCAGGTTCATCAGGGCATCGGCTTCAATGATCCTGTTGTTCGATTTTCGTGCGGCCTCAAGAACGTTATGGGCCACATCTACAAATTCATCGGTGCCATTACTGCTTGCCCATATATCTTTTATCAGCTGATTTAACCGGATCAGATCGGTTGTGTCATGCTCAGTTTTGTTCAATAACAAGCGAACGCTGTCTTCAGGAATTAACTGTTGCGACCGTATATCCGTGGAATACAGAATCACCATTATAAATACAATAAGAAACCAACCTGCGCTTCTTCCTGATACGTGCATAATAGCTGTTGCTTTTATCTGAATTTAAGACATGATGGGGGGCACCATCTGCGGGTGTAATAATATTTGCTGCCTGTTTTATCAATGATTAACGCACCCGTTTCAGGATTTTCGGTTGCTTTTACTCCGGCAAATACTACAAATATACCGCCATCAGGAGGGCCAACCTCTCCTGAGGGATCAATAGCAAAGCTGTAAGATATCGCATTGCACCCGGGATTACACATCATCTCTTCAAAAGCCGAGCGTGTAACAATACCACCTTCGATAGTATCATTTGACTCTAAAATATTTTTAAAATTGTCAGTATACATGATAGCTTCATCTTCGGTGAGTTCAACAGGAACCTCAAAACCCGGTTCTGCAGGACATTCCGGTTCCGAAGCCCCCCGGTCGAGGTAGAAGTAAACATTTAGTGCAAGAGAACCCAATAGCAGGATTCCAATGATATTAGATGTTTTCATGAGGTATGGTTTTTAATTAAACAAAACGGAGTGCTTTTTCCAA
>CAZPKJ010000082.1:3647-5167 GCA_964587075.1 uncultured Flavobacteriaceae bacterium
AATTCTTGGTTAAGGTAACGGAATTATTCTTAATTTCAAAAAAGCCATAGGTAAACAGCTGTTAAAACGGGTACATCCATGGTACCATCAGCAGGATAATAATGAGTAAGATAAAGGTAATTATTGACCCTGTTTTGAAAAAGTCCATAAACTTATAATTTCCCGGTCCATATACCAGGATACAGCTGGGTTCAAATGGGGTGATAAGTGAAATCGATGCCGACAGCATAACCGTAAGCGCAAAAGTAATGGGGTTCACATGAAGTGCTTCGGCGGCATTTAAGGCTACCGGGAGTACAACCATGGCTGCAGCGGCATTCGACAGGGGCTGGGTCAGAAAAATAGTAAGCAGGGCGAAAGCAGCCAAAACGGCTACCGGTCCAATATCTCCCGTAAGGGTAATAATTTGTTCCGCCAAAAAACTTGCGGTTCCCGTTTTTTCCATGGCTATACCAAACGACGACATACCTCCAATAAGAACCAAAAGGTTCCATTCAATTTTCTGGTAAGCTTCTTCGGGTTTTATTACTTTAAAAACAACACATAAAAAAGCTGCCAGCATAAAAGCAATAGAAAGCGGGATTAATTCAATACTTCCAATAATTACAGCGCCAACAAAGAATGATCCGGCGAGCCATGCATTTTTAGTAGCTCTTTTCTTTTGGGGATGATACGCATCAATAACCCTGAAATCGCCGCGGTTTTGACGGTAGTCGATATTGACTGCGGGCCCCTGAACCAGCATCCGGTCTCCTACTTTTATTTCAATATCATTTATTTTATCCGATAAAGTTTGTCCTTCACGCTTAATGGCCATCACCAGTACTCCAAACCTGCGCTTAAATTGTGCTTCCTTGATAGTTTGGCCGGCAAAATCATTATTATGGGTGACTATAATTTCCGCTATCCGGATATCATCAGTACCTATCATTTCGCTGCCAACCGATTCGGCCTGAATTTCAATTCCGAAAGAATCCTTGATTCGTAAAAGCTCTTTAAAATTACCTTCCACAAGCAGAATATCTCCTCCTTCAATAACACTATAACCATTGGCAATCATGTTTTGCTTGTCGCGGATAATATTTAAAAACTTAAATCCAAGCATACTCAGAATGGTATCACGAATTTTTTGGTTCACCATAGGGGAGTCGTGCCGGATAACGACTTCAGTAAAAAAACTCAGGCTTTCGAGTTCCTTGGCCATGGTTACATCCCTTCTGTCGGGAATAAGCCGGATTCCAAAAGTAGCCATGAACAGGATCCCGGTGACCATCATCACCAGTCCTATCAGTGCAAAGTCGAACATGCCAAAAACCGGGTATCCATGTTTTCCAAGATAAGCGTTAACCGCGATATTGGTAGAAGTTCCGATAACGGTACAGGTACCGCCCAGGATTGAAGCAAATGCCAGCGGCATTAATAACCTTGAAGGGCTGATCCTCAGTTTCCGGGAAATGCCAATTATGGGTGCCACGTACATGGCAGTTACTGTGGTATTGTTCATGAATGCCGAAGTCACA
>CAZPKJ010000082.1:5177-12625 GCA_964587075.1 uncultured Flavobacteriaceae bacterium
CACACCAACGGTCGTCATAATGTAGGTCGGTATCCAGCGCAACCGTTTTCTTGGAATGGTGAGAAAGCGATCGCCGATAATTTCAAGTATACCTGCCTTTTGTAAAGCCGATCCAACTACAAACAGCGAAGCCAGCATGATAATAAAATCACTTCCGAAACCCCTGAATGCTTCGGAGGGTGTTAATATTCCAGCTGAGGTGAGTACAATCAATAATCCGATTGTAACAACATCAATGGAAAACTTTTCGGTAGCAAAAAGTATGATTGTAACAATGAGTAACCCGATTACAAAAGCTATTTCCACAAAATCTGTTTTTGAGATTAAGAAACCGTTTCTACAAGACTACAAAGATAGTTTTTGATTAGAATTAAAAGAGGAAGCCGGATAATTTTAGTGGACAAGTTTAATGGAGTGCAGGGCGGTTTTTTATCAGAGCGAGCAACTTAATTTGTCGATAATGGAAGCTTGACTTCAAAGGTGGTATTTCCGTTACCGGTACCTTTAAGCGACAGCTTCCCGGCATGTGCGCCAACAATATCATTGCTTATCGACAATCCAAGCCCAACACCGCTGCCAGCCGGTTTGGTCGTGAAAAATGGTTCAAATATTTTATTCCGCCAGGCAGGGGCAATACCATCACCGTTATCGGTAATAAGAATTCTTATTTCATCACCCTTCTTGAGAGTGGTGATATTTATTTTAGGGTCGAATGAGCCGTTTTGAAGCTTCCATTTCCTGTTCAGCTCATAAATAGAATTATTAAGAAGGTTGATGATCACTTTGGAAATATCCCTGGGGTTTACCCGGATAGCAGGGAGGTTACTTTCGTAATTCTTTTCAATAGGTAAAGGACATCCCGTAAGGTTGTTGGCAGCAGCGTATCCGGCAATGTTTACCGATTGCTCAATCAGTTCGTTGATATCGGTTTCAATAAAACTCCCCGAGCCGGAGTTGCTGTGGGTAATCATCGACTTAATGATAGTCTCTGCACGCTGGCCATGCTGAATGGTTTTTTCAAGATTTTTCTTAATGGTATGCAAATCATCTTTTGCTTCACCTGATTTCAGGTGGCTTTCAATATTTGCAATCAGTTCGAGCGATAATTCGGCAAAATTATTTACAAAATTCAATGGGTTGTGCAGCTCGTGTGCTACGCCGGCAGTTAAACTGCCAAGAGAGGCTAGTTTTTCCTGCATGATTAGTTGTTGTTGCGACTGCTTAATTTTAACAATAGCTTCTTCGAGTTGTGCATTTTTTCGGGCAAGCGCGGCTGTACGTTCTTCAACAAGCTGTTCGAGTTCCTTTTCACGGTTTTTTAATTGTTCAACCATGAATTTGTTTAATTTTCGCAGGCGACGGCTTAAAAAGCCTATCAGTTCAACGGTCATTCCCGGAAAACGGGTGATTACTTCAAATAATTCACTTCGTATAATGCTGCCTGTTATCGTTGTGGTAAGCGCGGTTACCGACATAGAGCGCGGCTCACGGTCGAGGATCGACATCTCACCAAAAAACTCCCCTTTGCCAAGCCTGGCCAGCAGGTGTTCGCGATCATGAATTTTTACTTCACCCGAAATAATAAAGTACATGTGAATACCCTCGTCATCTTTACGAATGATATTTTCATTTGCCTGATGCTCGGTGATTTTCATCTTGGCTGCAAGCTCCGAAACCATTTCGGCCGATACCTTTTTGAAAAGCGTCGAATCCTCGAGGGTTTTAATCAGAAGTTCGGTTAAGTTATCAGGAGCTATCATGAATGCCTGCCAAGGATGGATTTGGATAAATTACATTTACCGGAATTCTTTTATGGTATTAATTTGATGATGAACGATTTTTTCCGATCCGAAGACCGCTCAACTTTAAAAAGCAACAACCGGGTTAAAGATACTTATTTATCTAAGGAAAAACACCATCAGTGATTAGTTATGTTTAAAGAAAGAAAATTCCGGTGCCTCTATGAAAGGAATATGGTAAAAAATTTAATGTCAATGATTTATATGCCATAGAAGCTCTTTTATAAATGCATGAGCCCTTTTGGTAACAGCCTCCTGGTCGGATGGCACTCCTTGTTCATCAAAAGCGGTATTTATATCCGGAACCGGAAACATGGCATTTATCACACGTGCTTTTATTTTCCATAACGAAAATTGTAATGATGTTATAACCTGTGACCCCCCAAAGGCACCTGTTGAAACGGTAGAGATGGCAACAGGTTTGTGATACCATTCATCAGAAAGCAAATCCACCACGTTTTTAAGCGAAGCGGGATAACCCCCATTGTATTCAGGAGTAACAATGATAACACCATCGGCATCCCTGACCATTTCAGCGAATCCCAGTACGTTTGAGCCCGGATTTTCCTGAAATTTTAAACGCTCTGCAAAAATCGGGAAATTATACTCTTTTAAATCGGCAATGACTGCTTCACCGGAATTATTTGATTCAATGAATGTTTTTAAAAACAGGGCCACCCGGTGACTCTTTCGTCCTGTACGGACACTGGAGGAAATTATTACAATTTTTGCCATGATGAAAGATTTATTTTTTACCGGTAATGGTTGTTCTTATCCAAGGGGAATATAAAAAATGAAACACATAAGGTCTAATGTAGTTTTAAAATCATTAAAAAGGTTATTGGCTACAATCAGCGCCGGAGATTTCGCATGATCTTACTTGCAAAAACAAAGTCGTCGAGTTCACCATTGCCGGAGTTGAATATTTGTTCGGAGGTACCCGACCACCATTTTTTACCTTTATGTATGAACAGAATATTTTCGCCCATGGTGATCACCGAATTCATGTCATGTGTATTAATCACCGTAGTCATCTGGTACTCTTCGGTAATTTCCATAATTAAATCGTCTATTACAATGGATGTTTTAGGATCGAGGCCTGAATTGGGTTCATCGCAATATAAATACTGCGGCTTCATGGCAATGGCACGTGCAATGGCCACCCGTTTTTTCATTCCACCACTAATCTCCGACGGATATAACTTATGCGAAGAGGGAAGATTAACGCGCTGCAGGCAGAAGTTTGCGCGGTCGGCTTGTTCCGATTTCGACATACCGGATAATAATTTCAGCGGGAACATCACATTTTGTTCAACGGTTAAACTATCAAACAATGCGCTGCCCTGAAACAGCATTCCAATTTCCCTCCGGATAGGTTTTCGTTCCCTGAAATCCATAGCCGAAAAATTTCTGCTGTCGTATTCAATAGTACCCTGGTCAACGTCAAACAATCCAACCATACATTTAACTAGTACCGTTTTTCCCGACCCCGAACCTCCAATGATCAGATTTACTTTCCCTTTTTCAAATTTATGTGAAACATCGGTGAGAATTTGTTTGCCGTTAAAACCGATTGAAACATTTTTGACTTCAATCATATCAGGCCAAAATTAACTGCGTTAAGATGTAGTCGAAAATTAATATCAGTACACTGGAATACACTACAGCCTTGGTACTCGACCGCCCAACTTCATAGGAACCGCCTTCGGTAAAAAATCCCTGGAATGAAGAAATACTGGTAATGATAAAGGCGAATACAACGGTTTTTATCATGGCGAAAGTTACATTGAAGGGAATAAAATCGTACTGGATCCCTCGAATGTAATCAGCCGACAAAATGACACCTGATAACTCACCTGCTAACCACCCGCCTGTTATCCCGACAAACATACTGAGCAATACCAGAAACGGTGTGATAAAAATGGCGGCAATCATTTTCGGTAACACCAGGTAACTTATAGAGTTGATGCCCATTATTTCAAGGGCGTCAATTTGTTCGGTAACACGCATGGTTCCAATTTCACTGGCAATACTTGAACCCACTTTGCCTGCCAGTACCAACATAATTATGGTTGGTGAAAACTCAATGATCATGGTATCGCGGGCTACCAATCCAACTACATACAAAGGAACCAGTGGGTTTACAAGGTTATAAACGGTTTGAATGGTAATAACAGCACCCATGAATACAGATATCAGCGAAACAATACCAAGTGAACTGATCCCAATGGTCTCCATTTCGTCCATAACGCGAATACGGTATATGGACAACTTTTCGGGTTTGTTTAATAACGAACCCATAAACATCCAGTATTTACCAAGGTGAAAAAATACGTTCATGTAATATGCAGGGTGATTTGCGTCCAAAATTAAGGATTATTAAATTTATCTTTGCACACTGCATACTAATGCCGTACCAATAGCTCTGAAAATGAATTTAACATTTGCTCATCAACCGTTATTGATTAAGTTGCTTGCCGCGATATTACTTTTTGCCTGTTTATCGCTGCTTGGCGGGTGTGCTATTTTTAAGAAAAACTGCGATTGCCCGCCGGTTGGTAAAAAAAGAGCATCGCTCGCCTTATCTTTTTACTTCACCTGACAGGTATCATCTACCTTTTTATAAAAACTTGACTACTTTAGCGGTCTATTTTGAATTAATCTAAATAAGATTAGTATGTCGGTAATAATCAAACAATTATCTCAATTGTCGAGGGGCGAGAGCGCTGTTATTGAATCGTTTACCGACGATTTGCTCAAGCTTAAATTACTTGAAATGGGTTGTCTGCCCGGCGAACAGGTGATTATTGACCGGTTTGCACCGATGGGCGACCCGATTGCCATTAAAGTTTCGGGCTCTGTTATGTGTATTCGCCGTGATGAAGCTGAACAGGTTATGGTGATTTTGAATAATTAATTTTTACGTTGGAGCGTTCATTCGGTGTTGGATAAAAAAATAAAAGTTGCATTAATCGGAAACCCTAATTCCGGAAAATCCACTCTTTTCAACCGGTTGACGGGACTAAACCAGAAAATAGCAAATTTTCCCGGTGTAACCGTCGAAAAAAAGACGGGTACGGTTATGGTTCGTTCCGATGAACATGCATCGCCGCTACAGGTTGAACTTATCGACTTGCCCGGAACCTATTCGCTGTATCCAAAAACACTCGAGGAGCAGATCCCGTTTCAGGTTTTATGTGATCCGGCTAACGAAAGTTATCCCGATTTAACGGTAGTTATAGCCGATGGCACCAACCTCAAAAGGAGCCTCTTTTTATGCAGCCAGGTAATTGACCTCAAGGTCCCATGCATCCTGGCTGTAAACATGATGGACCTGGTTAAAAAGGAGGGTTTCGAAATAAATTTCAAAATTCTTTCGCAATTGCTGGGAATTCCGGTTATCCCGGTAAATTCACGCAGTGGAGAGGGTACTCAGCAGTTGAAGTCGCTCTTGGCCAGGCAAATTTCAGTTCCTGAAAAAGAGATTATTGATACTTCTGTATTTGCTCCCGGTTTGATAACCGATATCCGGGCCATTGTAAAACTGAACAGCAATTACGCGGCTTTTCAGGTTGCCAACAACCTGGAGGGTATTGGGTTTTTTAATACCCGCCCTGAGCGGAAAAAGCAGCTTCGCGAATTGATTTCGCACCATGAATTTTCTCCTCCTAAACTGCAGGCCGCCGAAACATTGCGCAGGTACGAAGCCATTACAGGTATCATGGCAGAATCGGTACAAAATCAAAACATCAAAATTTCATCCGACCGGAAAATTACCACAGCTATCGACAATATTTTGATGCACCGTGTTTGGGGATATCTTATTTTCCTGGTTATCATGTTTGCCATGTTTCAATCGGTTTTTGCCTGGGCAAATTATCCTATGGATCTGGTTGATATGTCCTTCGCATGGTTAAGTACGGTAGTAAGCGAATCATTGCCCGAAGGGGTGTTAAATGACCTGCTGGTTGAAGGTGTTCTGGCAGGACTGGGCGGGGTTGTGATTTTTATTCCTCAAATAGCTTTGTTATTCTTTTTCATAGCCATTCTGGAAGACACCGGCTACATGGCCCGTGTAAGTTTTATGATGGACAAACTGCTCCGGAGGTTCGGCCTTAACGGACGTTCGGTAATACCCATGATCAGTGGTGTTGCCTGTGCCGTGCCTGCCATATTATCCACCCGTACCATAGGCGACTGGAAGGACAGGCTCATCACAATTTTGGTTACGCCGCTGATGAGTTGCGCGGCAAGGCTGCCGGTTTACGCCCTGCTCATTGCGCTGGTTATTCCCGACCGTACCTGGTTCGGACTTATCAATCAGCAGGGATTAGTGCTGATGTCGCTTTACCTGATAGGGTTCCTTTCGGCCATAGGTTCGGCATGGGTAATGAAATACCTGATTAAAGCGAGAGAGCGGTCGTATTTTATAATGGAAATACCACTATACCGAATGCCACGCTGGAAAAATATCGGGCTTACCATTATTGAAAAAGTAAAGGTTTTTGTTTTTGAGGCCGGTAAAATCATCCTTGCAATTTCAATAGTACTCTGGGTCCTGGCTTCAACCGGTCCGGGGGCTGATTTTAAGACTGCTGACCGGGCCTTGCAGGAAGCTGACCCTGCCGATACCGAACTCACGGCAAAGCTGGCAGCCGAAAAACTGAGTGTTAGTTTTGCCGGCATATTTGGCAAAGCCATTGAACCAGCCATTGAACCCCTGGGTTTCGACTGGCGCATAGGTATAGCCCTGATTACCAGTTTTGCAGCCAGGGAAGTATTTATTGGTACTATGTCGACCATCTACAGTGTCGGCGCCGATGGGTCGGATATCAAGACGGTGAAAGAAAAGATGCGGCAGGAAAAGAACCCTGAAACCGGTGAACCAAAATACAATCTGGCCGTAGGATGGAGCTTGATGATATTTTATGCTTTTGCCATGCAGTGCATGAGCACACTGGCCGTTGTAAAACGTGAAACCGGGACCTGGAAATGGGCCCTTTTTCAATTTGTATATATGGGAGTTTTGGCCTATCTTTCGTCCTTTCTAATTTATAGTATTTTAAGCGCATAATTCACAGTGAATATTTCCGAACTCTCAGGGGCTCTGTCAAAGTACGTGCCCTCAAAATCGCTCGAAACCTGCGTCGACTGGATTGTTCAGTACAAGATTGCTGTGAGGATAACCAAAAGCCGTAACAGTAAATATGGCGACTACCGTCCGCCATCGGATGGAAAGGGGCACCGAATTTCTATCAATCACGATCTCAACAAGTACGCTTTCCTCTTAACATTTACCCATGAGGTGGCCCATCTGGTTACATATAATAAATACAAGCTCCGCATTGATCCGCATGGAAAGGAATGGAAACTGGAATTTAAAAGGCTCATGATGCCATTTATGCGTAACAGTGTTTTCCCTTCAGAACTGGTGACGGCAATAAACAGTTATTTGTTTAACCCTGCGGCATCTAGTTGCAGCGACATCAACCTGATGCGTGCGTTATCGAAATATGATAAACGCGACGAGCGATGGAAGTTGCTGGAAGAAATTGCCCTGAACACCCCATTCAAAATCCGTTCGGGAAGGGCATTTCCGGCGGAGCCGGCGACCAGGGTTTGATGTTCGGCTATGCGACCAACGAAACC
>CAZPKJ010000083.1:0-12569 GCA_964587075.1 uncultured Flavobacteriaceae bacterium
TAACCCATTCGGTAAGTTCATCGAGTTGTTTGCGGGTGTAACTTGCATACGACTCAACGTTGATAGCCACAACAATTTCCGATTCATCAAAAACCCTGAAGCCTTTGTTTTTTACAATCTCTGACAGATTATGTATCTTCATATCAAAGCGCAGGTCGGGTTTGTCGTTACCATAATATTTCATGGCATCGGCATACGTCATCCGGGGCAGTGCCGGCATGTCGATTCCTTTAACTTGCTTAAACAAATATTTTACCAGCCCTTCAAACATGTTTAGTACATCGTCGCGTTCAACAAAACTCATTTCACAATCAATTTGTGTAAACTCTGGTTGTCTGTCGGCGCGAAGGTCCTCATCGCGAAAGCACTTTACAATTTGAAAATACTTATCAAAGCCCGATACCATCAGCAGTTGCTTGAATGTTTGAGGCGATTGGGGTAACGCATAAAATTCACCCCGATTCATTCGTGAAGGTACAATAAAGTCACGGGCACCTTCGGGGGTCGATTTTATTAATACTGGGGTTTCAATTTCAATGAACCCTTCCGTGGCCAGATAATCACGGGTTTCTTTGCCTATTTTGTTACGAAGTAAAATATTACTCATAACAGGTTGCCGGCGTAAATCGAGATAGCGGTATTTCATTCGTAAATCGTCGCCACCATCTGTTTCTTCTTCAATAGTAAATGGGGGTGTAAGCGACGGATTAAGGATGTGGAGATCTTCAACCAGAATTTCAATTTCTCCGGTAATCATTTTGGGATTCTTACTGCTTCTTTCGGTAACTACCCCTGTAATCTTAATCACATACTCACGTCCAAGTTCCCTGGCAGCCCTGCAAAGCGTAGCATGGGTTTCCATATTAAAAATGAGTTGTGTAATGCCATACCTGTCACGGAGATCAATAAAAGTAAGCCCGCCCAAATCGCGCGACTTCTGAACCCAGCCACATAAGGTAACTTTTGATCCAATGTGTTTGATTGTCAGCTCTCCGCAAGTATGTGTCCGTAGCATATAATAGAAAGTAAGAGGGTGGCAAAATTATGAAAAAATAGCGATACCACCCATATAGTAAATAACAGGTACCTTTGATATTCATAAATCTCATAAGTATGAACATAAGAACCATTTCACTACTGCTTTGCATTTGGCTCGTTTCGGGTTGTGCCGAAGCACCGCTGGACCAGGATCAGGCCAAGCAAAAAGCCGAAGCACTTATTATGGCAACCAATGACCGGAATTATGAAGCTGTGAAGGAGATTTATTCAGACGAGTTTTTGTTAAGTGAGCCTATGGATATTAAAAAGGAGAAGCTCGACCACTTACGGAATGTACTGGGAGAAGTAAAAGCCTTTGAGTTTTTATCGGCAGAACACATTGCGGAATTCGGCCAGCCTCAAAGGGTTGTATTATCGTACCGTGTTCATCATGCCCATGTAACCACTATTGAAAAGTTTTCGGTTGTTGAAGGCGAAGGTGGTTATCGGGTTAGCAGTCATTCGGTGGAGAATGAGGCTTTTCGTAATTAATGTTAAAACCCAAACGCTACTGTAAATGATGTAGTAAGCTGTGTTCCCTGAAATTGTTCAGGGGTATAGGAGTTGTTTACATCCCAGGTGTCGGACATTTCAAATCGCAGCTTAAGCACCAGGTCATTAATGACGTCATAACGGAATTGCATGGCAAACTCCGATCTTTCCCAGATGATTGATTCCTGGAATGAATATAGGTACAACACCGGCTGGCCCGTAACCGGGTCGGTCTGATCGCGGTTGTCGGCATAGTCGGGCCCTTTGTTAGCGTGAGTATAGGATATATCAATTTCGAGTTTTGGAACAGGTTTGTAGCTAATTTGAACAAATACTTCCTGGGCATTATCGCGGAGATAGTGTCCCATATTGTATTTTGTATTTTCAAAAGTTGTTTCCGGGTTGAAGTGTTTGTAAGCGAACACATAATTACGGGTATACTCAGCCGTTACTGAAATGTTCGGGACAATATTTGAAACACGGCCGCCCGCTTTAAAACTCCATGGGGTCACATTATATTTTTCAAACAGCCTCCCGAATGAAAAGTCGTCAAAATACCCGGTAGCATAAAAATGGCATTTACGCAAGTTCCGTACGCTCAAATCGATGAACATTTGTGAGTTGCCCAGAGTTGAGTAGGTGTGATCGAGTGATTTATAAAACATCACCGGAATCAGGTAAGCGATGTTAAAATTATGAGAATATACAATGCTGTTGCCGATACTTACGTGCAGGTTAAGTACGGGTTTTATCGTAATAAAATTAGCTGCAATATACTTTGCTACATACGAAGTAGTAGTTCCGGTTCCATATTGCTGGGTTGCCGCCGAGTCAACTACTTTCGACGATAGCCATCCGTGAAAATAGTTCAATTCGAACCAGGATACAGGTTTTACATGTAGCCGGGCTTGCGCGAACGATGGGGCGCGGTCGCTGAAAATATTCGAACCATGATAATTATTTCCCCATACATTATGATCCTTGGTAATGCCGGCATTCCAGTTTTTGCCGTTATACGTTATACCGCCCCGCATCTCGGAGTATTCAACACCGTTACGGTTCGAAAATCCATATGTCGGATTTTTAAATCCTCCACCCGTAGTTTGAGTCAGATAGCCGGGTCCCGCAATTGCCTTACTCATATAATTATCGCGTAAGCTGGCATATACTCCCAAACTGTTACCTCCGTAAAACAGTAACTCTGCACCATTCCAGCGGTGATAAACCTGTCCGCTGTCGTTACTCAAAAACTGAACGCCCAGAACAGGGTTAAATGATAGCATGAATGATTCATCGCGGTAATAGAACAAGTCAGGACGTTTGGCACGATCTTTAAAGGCGATTTTCGTTTTCCCGAAATAATTTCGACCGGCATAGTCAATTTGTTTGCCCGTGGATATTTCTTTCCTGTATTCCTTAATAAAAAATTCAAGCTCTTTCTTTTGCCGTTTACTCAACTCCATGATACGTGTATTCAACTCCATTAGTTTTTCAGCTATCACTTTTCGTGAGTAGGGTTTTACAGCGCTGTTAAGTTCAATAAATTTAAGGTTTGCCATTTCATCCAGAAATTCATAAACCGCAGTGTTGCTTACATGTTGATAAACCACCTGGCCGTAACTCCTGAATATAGGCAACACCATAAAAAGCACCGTAGCAACTATCAATTGGATTATTTTCATAAATAGAATTATATTGGGAATGATAAAATTAAAACAATTTATCTTAATGGCAACAAATGAGGTATTACTTACAGTCCAGAACCGTATTATTTTTGATGCAGCTGTTTTTCCATGAAGTCAATCATCCATTTGGCAAGGTTGGTTTTTTCCTCCAGCATTTTCTCCCGTCGAAGGTACCACTGTTGTTTCAGATCGGGTGTTTGAACCAGCTCTTTTATTTTCGTAAGCAGTGCCGTGCTGTTGGAGGTTTTAAATCCATAGGTAAGGCCATACGTTTTTTCCAAATCTTCGAGGTAACTCAATTCGCCCACAAAATCATTAAACCGAAGGGCTGGCGTACCCAGTACGGCCGCTTCGGCAGTCATGGTTTGGCTGTCGCCGATGAACATATCCGCAAAATACAAGGCATCATGAATATCGGATGCAGGTATCGATATCCGGTAAGGTTCCAGTTCGGGGGGCAGCTTGCGCTCACTGGTGATAAAAACGTTGCCGTGAGGCAGCAGCACTTCTACAATATCGTTAGCCAGCTTGTCGGTGATGCCTGTTTTTCCTGCATCGTGAAAAGCGCCCAGTTGTACGAACCGGATAATGAAATACTTCTTCCCATCCTTCATCAAAGAGATCACTTTCTTTGAATCGGGGTTAAAGTGATCGGGATGCAGGTAAGCCAGTTCATGGTACGAGGGATATCCGGTTTTTTTATAGGACCATTTACCCGTACTGCAAACGTCGGGACAAACCAGCTTTGCGGCGAAAGGCCCGGTCAGAGTGCCATAGGGAGCAACTTTTTCAAAATCATCTTCAAAGAACATATAAACGGGCACACCGCTTATTTTACCTGTGAAAGCCAGTTCGGCGGGACTGCCCGCGGCAAAACGGGGTTTATATTTCCGGATGATCTGATAGATACGAAACGAACGTTTCATCATTCGCAAAAGCAGTTTTATTTTCCCGGGCTTTTCCCTGTTCAGCGAATCATCCTCCACCAAATGATACCCGATGCCATGTTCCTTCAGTAAATCTTCGAGGATGTCTTTTGATTTTATTACCACAATGGCATCTTTCCCAAAGTGGCCGATGCAATGTATGAACAGATGGAAATGTGCAGGGTGTCCCAGGTAAAAAAGTACTTTCATTATGATTTAGTTGGAATTGTTCAATACATGAACAACAGCTTTGACGAAGCCTGAGGCTGAATGGGCGATGGTAGCGTTGTTTTGAATAAATTTTTTAGCGTTATCACCAATGGTATTCGATTCTTCAGGATGGTTTATTATCCATTCCATTTTATCGGCAACCATTTTATGGTTTTTATAATCGACGATAAATCCCGTTACTCCTTCAGTAATCAAGTCGTCGACAGCGCCTGCGTTTGGAGTTACAATACAGGTTAATCCCGCGGCCATGGCTTCATTGAGCACGAGGCCCCAGATATCATATCCGGTTTGAAACATCAACCCCGACGACCTTGCAAAAAAGGCAGGAATTTCCTGTTTTTGTTTAAAACCATGAAATGTTACCAGGTCCGATAAACCATGTTCGCTTGTGAATGCTTCCAGACTTGCCCGGCTCACACCATCACCTAAGATATCAAGATGAAAGTCAGTGCGCCTTGATGCCAGTATTTTTACGGCATGCAAAAGCTCCTCAACCTTTTTCCTGGGAACCAGGTAACCCAGATAGGTGAAGTGGTGCTTTAAATTATTTTGTTTTTCGGTTAGTTGGATTTTTTCGGTTTCGGTACTGTAGAATTGCGTATCCACGGTATTGATAGCAGTAAAAATTTTACCGGCAGGAACTCCGCAATCCGACAGGTAACGGCCCGCTCTGTTTCCATAAACTACAAACGCGGCGGCATATTTAAGTAGTATGTTCCGTTGTATGGTTCTTATTATATTTAGTTTCCGGTGTATATGTCCGGTGCTCCCCGAATAAATTATATAGGGAACTTTGTTAAACAAATGATACCTGAATACTTTCATGGTTGCCAGCGAAAATCCAGCCACTATTATTACGTCGGGTGATTCGCGTCTCAGTAACGCCGACAGTCCTTTGTAAAGGAAATAAGTTTTTTCAGCGTCTTTGCTCAGCGAGATACCATTGTCGTTGAGAATTTCGTATTTAAAATGAATACTTCCTTCATCCAAAACAAACTTGCGGCGACTGTAACCCGATGCTCCAAATACCAGTTTCAGTTGCAGTCCATTTTCGGTAAACAAACGGTGAGCTTCGTTAAACAGCGATATCCTGTATGGATTGGGAATATTAGTTACCAGCAGAACTTTTTTCATATTACCCGTGCATCCATTTTTTAAACCAGGCCATTAAAAAATATATGGTCCATAAATGATTTGTAATGTTTTTATTCCCGTTTTTTTGCTGCTGAAGCAAACCGTTTATGGCCGACTCTTTGAATATTCCTGTATTCCGGCTGAATGAAGTCATGTGCTGCTGAATGAAATCAGTCATGATTTCTTCAGACCATTCCTTTACCGGAACGCAGAACCCCATTTTTTTGCGGTACAGGATTTCATGAGGCAATATTTTACTCAGTGATTTTTTGAGAATGGATTTGGGTTCACCGTTTTTGATTTTCATATGGCCTGGAACCGAAAGCGCGCAGTTAATCAAATTATAATCCAGGAACGGGCTTCGTATTTCTATACTATTGGCCATCCCAAGTCTGTCCATGCGATACAGATACCTGTTGGCAATTTGCATTTTTAGTCCGAGGTAGCACATCCAGTCGATGTTGCCAAGCCAGTTGTATGACTTTTGAAGCGCCTTAAAATTTTCGTGGTGGTTCTGTATGATATCATAGGAATGTGTTCCATGTAACCGGGAGAGCCAGCTTTCATTCAGGTAGCTGTGTTTGGTTCCTTCTTTAAACGCTTTGGCCCCACCCCAGAACATTTCCTGCCTGCGACTGGCGCGATAGATTATTTCGCTAACAGGATTTTCTGTTTCACCATGACCTGAAACCGTAGCCACACCTTTTCTGATAAATGCCGGCAACTTGCTGAAGGATTGGTAAAGCGGGTATGCTTTAATATATTTTTGCCAGTTCCGGTATCCTGCAAAGAGTTCATCGGCACCATCGCCAGTTTGAACCACTATGGTATTATGTTCTCTTGCCAGTTTCGAGATAAAGTAAATTGGAATGGAGGTAGCGTCGGCAAGGGGTTCATCAAATATTTCCGCCATTTGTGGCATCAGTTCCGCAATGTCGGATGGTTTAATGATTTTTTCATGGTGTTCGGTTTTAAAGAGGGATGCAACTTTCGCTGCATAGTGCCGTTCGTCGTAACCGGGCTGCCCTTCAAATCCAACAGAAAAGGTTTTTATGGTGCTGCTGGTATGCTCACGCATAAGTGCCACAACAGCGCTTGAATCGACCCCGCCGCTTAAAAATGCACCAACCGGCACATCGGCAACCATCCGGAGCCGGGCCGATTCCCGGAGTTCATCAAGGATAATCGCAGATACATCCGATTCACTTTTATCACGGAAATCCTGATAACCGATGTTCCACCATGTATTAACGGTTGGAACCCCTTTTTCATTCATGGTGAGTAACTCACCCGGAGCCAGTTTTTTAATGCCCTTAAACATGGTAGCAGGGGCATCTACGTAATTAAATGTCAGGAAGTGATAAAGGGCTTCATCATCGGGCACAGCCGTTATCCACGGAAGTGTTAGTAACGATTTAATTTCGGATGAAAACGCGAATATGCCGTTTTTGAAACAGTAATAAACCGGTTTTTTCCCTGCACGGTCGCGGGAAAGCATCAGCTCACCCTTCGATTTGTTATACCAGGCAAAGGCGAACATACCGTTGAGGTCATTCAGGGCTTTAGCACCGTGTGCAGCCAGTGAGGCGAGCAAAACTTCGGTATCGCTGGCAGTTTGAAACGAATATTGTTTTTGCTTCGATTTAAGCTCATGGTAATTATAAATTTCACCATTGAAAACGATACTGTTGCCGTAGTTATCCATCATGGGTTGATGCCCGGCAGCCGTTAAGTCGATTATACTGAGGCGGCGGTGGCCCAGAGCAATTCCCGATTCCATGTCGCAGGAAATACCCTCATCGTCGGGTCCGCGATGGGCAATGGCCCGGTTCATGTTGCGGATCAATTCATTGACATTAGCCGGTAAATTATTACCGGGAGCATATAAGCCATTAATACCGCACATGGCAACAAAATTAGGGTTTTTATCGGGGATTCATGACGAAAAAAGCGAAAGGCGGGTTTATAAAAAGCCGGATTGATGTTGTGCCTCGGAATTCTTTATGAAGGCAATATTTTCGGCCGAATTTTGGCAGACATGCATAAAACCTGTTGGGTGAAAAAAAGGGTCGGAATTCGTTGCCGTGTAAATATTCAGGGGGTGTTCGGGCAGATATCATGGGGGCCACCGGGCCCCCTCCCACAGGAAAGTTACAAAATAAAATGATGCGCAGTGCTGGTAAGCGAGTATAAGCGTTTATTGGAACATGTTACACTTCCGGAAAAACAAATTATTTAAGAAACCGGAATTTGAAAAATGAAATTTCGTTACCTCCGTGTTAAGACCTTACATATTTTCCGAACATGCTTTCAAGCTTGTGGAACCGAAAGGCAAATATTTCATTCAGCTTTTTGCGAACGGTTATTTTGTTGGCGATATTTCCCAAAAACCCCAATGGCAGCGCGTAGTGAATGATGTCGGTCATTTCAACACCCCCGGGGATTTCTTTCAGGTGATGCTGATGGTGCCAGAATTTGTATGGACCGAACCGTTGCTCATCTACAAAATAAAAGGGTTCGTTTACATGAGTGATTTCGGTAACCCAGGTTAGTGCAATCCCCGTAAAGGGTTTTATTTTATATGAGATAATCTGACCCGCATACATTTCAGGTAACGGATCGTTTGATAAAATATCAAAACCCATATCCGGAGGCGTTATCAATTTAAGGTTGCCAGGGTTGCTTAAAAAATTCCAGGCAGTTGTAATATCTGCAGGAAGTGATTGTTTTTTTTGGATGCGATAAATGTCCATAGGTTAGCGTAGCTGTTTTGCAAAGGAATTGTGTTTAATTCAGGGGGTCCTAATGCCTGTAAAGAGTTATAGGTTCAATAAGAATTTCCGAATAAAACTGAAAGCAACCCCTCATTAAAGCCAACAGAAAATTCAGGCATTACCGGAGTTCTTCCTTAAAATATTTGAATGGCACCAAAAGCATCCCGAAGCATTCGCCATGCTCCTTGTGAAGGTGTTTGTGATGCATCTTATGTGCCCGCCTTAGTGCCCGGAGATACCAGTTGTTGCTGTTTCGGAACCACTTTAGTCGCTGATGAATAAAAACCTCATGTACCATGAAGTAACAAAAGCCGTATGCAGCTATTCCTATGCCTATAAATAGTTTGATGTCGTTACCGGCTAATACCCCCAGGTACATGAGCAGCGCGCTGGGTGCGGCGAATATCAGAAAAAAGTAGTCGTTTTTTTCAAAGAATCCCGGTGCACCCTGGTGATGGTCGCGGTGTAAAACCCAAAGCAATCCATGCATGATATACTTGTGAGTAAACCAGGCAACAAATTCCATGAACAGAAAAGTGGCAATTATGGCAGCAAAGTAAATCATGATAATACTTTATTGTATTTTTTTAAACTTTAAAATTAACAATAAATTGTAACGAATGGTTTTGATCCCAATCAAAAACCAGTTAAAATTAATTAATGCCTGCCGTCGCTCTTTGAGCAATGGTACGACCAGAAGCGCTAAATCCCGGCGCGGTCAGCGTCCGGGATTTGTTTGTTTCATGGTAGCCCCACCAGGAATCGAACCTGGATTTAAAGTTTAGGAAACTTCCGTTCTATCCATTGAACTACAGGGCCATTTTTTCATTTAACTTCTTTTTTAATTGTTCTTTACCAAATCCGGTCTTATAAAACTTCTCTTTTTCTCTAGCTTCTTTCCAATCTTTATATTCTTCTACCAGTACCAGTTTCCAAGGTCTCAATCCCTTGGTATATCTGTTTTTGCCCCTTTCATGCTCTTGTATACGTTTTTCAACATCTTTACAAATTCCAATATAAAACTCTCCGCTACTTTCACTTTTAATGACTTACAATTTTTTCATATGCTCCACCAGGAATCCCTGCCTGCCGGCAGGCAGGGAACCTGGATTTAAAGTTTAGGAAACTTCCGTTCTATCCATTGAACTACAGGGCCGGATTGTTTAAATTAAGAATGGAGAAGTGAGAATTAAAAATTACTTATGACTTATACCATTGTGAACTAACTGCGAGGCAATAGTCGTTCAATAACCCAATGACTCATCACCCATGACCTAATTTTTGTTCGTGCAAAATTAAGAAAAATGAACGTGGATTTTGTGTCAGCTTTATGAATAAAAGATATTCCTAACTACCTGACAGTGCTACCATTAAGAACTGTGGTGGCGGGGCTTACAAAAACCAGTTTCCCCGAAGCGTCCTCAGTCATCAGGATCATGCCTTTCGATTCAATGCCCTTGATTTTTCTGGGTTCCAGGTTAGCGAGCAATGTTACCTGTTTGCCAATAATCTCTTCAGGATTAAAATCGGCGGCAATACCCGAAACTACCGTGCGGCGGTCGATACCGGTGTCGAGGAGCAACTTCAGTAATTTATCGGTTTTGGGAACTTTTTCAGCTTCGAGAATTGTAGCGGTCCGGATGTCCATCTTCATGAAGTCGTCGAAAGTAGTTGGATCTTTGAATCCAGGAGAAACAGTATTGGTGGTAGCTGTGCTGGCAGCTGTGGCGATTTTGGTTTTAGCCAGGCGCTCAATCTGTTTGACAATTACATCATCTTCAATTTTATCAAATAGCAGTGACGGCGGGTTCAGGATATGGCCGGCCCCAAGCAACCTGCCTTCGAAATCACTTTTCCAGGAAGCGTTATCAAGGTTCAGCATGTTTCGCAACTTCAATGCAGTATGGGGCAGGAATGGCTCCATCACAACGGCCAGAAAAGCCGAAATTTCCAGGGCAACATGTAACACGGATGCTGTTCGTGCGGGATCTGTTTTAATCAGCTTCCAGGGTTCATGGTCGGCCAGGTATTTGTTTCCTGAGCGGGCAACGTCCATTAGCAGCGATAAAGCTTCGCGAAAGCGAAATTTTTCAAGACTTTCGCCAATCTGTTTTTTGGAGGAAGTTAAAAATGAAATGATGGAATTATCATCCTGCGTATATGCCGGAGCCGTTGGAACTTTTCCGTCAAAATAATTTTCGGTTAGCACCAATGTACGGTTTATAAAATTCCCGAGTATGGCAACCAGTTCATTGTTGTTCCTGGCCTGAAAATCTTTCCAGGTAAAATCATTGTCCTTTGTTTCAGGTGCCGTTGCAATTAAAACATACCGGAGTACATCCTGCTTTTCGGGGAAATCGGTGAGATACTCATGTAACCAGACAGCCCAGTTGCGTGAAGTCGAAATCTTATCTCCCTCAAGATTCAGAAACTCGTTGGCAGGAACATTTTCGGGAACTACATAACCGCCATGAGCTTTCAGGATAGCAGGAAATATAATACAGTGAAAAACAATGTTGTCTTTACCGATAAAATGTATCAGGCGCGCATCGTTTTTCCAGTATTTTTCCCAACTGTCGGGTAACAGTTCCCGTGTGGCTGAAATGTAACCGATGGGAGCATCGAACCATACATACAATACTTTGCCTTCGGCTCCTTCAACAGGAACAGGCACGCCCCAGTCGAGGTCGCGTGTCATGGCACGGGGTTGCAGACCATCACCGGCCTCGAGCCACGACTTACACTGACCATATACATTCGGTTTCCAATCGTGTTTATGCCCTACCAGTATATATTCTTTCAGCCAGGGGGTATATTCGTTCAATGGTAAAAACCAGTGTCTGGTTTCTTTGAGCACCGGTTTGCTGCCGCTCAGTTTTGATTTCGGATTGATCAGGTCCGACGGGCTGAGTGAGCTGCCGCAATTTTCGCACTGGTCGCCATAAGCACGCTCGTTGCCACATTTCGGGCACGTTCCCTCAATGTATCTGTCGGCCAGAAACTGACCTGCCTGTTCATCATAATATTGCTGAGTTACTTTTTCGGTAAACACACCTTTATCGTAAAGATTCCTGAAATACTCCGAAGCGGTTTTGTGATGAATCGCTGATGAAGTGCGGGAGTATATGTCGAAAGAGATACCAAATTCATGAAACGATTTTTTCATCATCTCATGGTATTTATTTACCACTTGTTGAGGGGTAATCCCTTCGTCACGGGCCTTTAGTGTGATGGGAACACCGTGCTCATCGGAGCCGCATATGAATTTCACATCGGCACCGGTGAGTCTCAGGTACCTTACGTATACGTCCGACGGAATATAACATCCCGCAAGGTGACCTATGTGAACCGGCCCGTTGGCATAAGGCAGTGCGGCAGTTACTAAAATGGGTTGCACAAATAGTTTGATTTTAAAATGATTAAGTTTATTTTTGTAAACGTTGCAAAGATAATCAAAATGTGAACGGATACACTTTAACACCCCTTCGATGATAACTCCTCCAAACCTAAACCCCGGCGATAAAATCGCTATTGTAGCGCCGGCACGAAAAGTTACTGCCGGTGAAATGCAACCGGCTTTTGACCGGATCAAAAAATGGGGATTTGAAGTGGTTAAGGGAATGAACCTGTTTGAACAGGATTGTCAGTTTGCGGGCGACGACAGGCAGCGCTGGGCCGATTTGCAAATGGCTTTGGATGATGCATCCGTGAAAGCGATTCTATTTGCAAGAGGAGGTTATGGATTTGTAAGGATTATTGACAAATGTAATTTCAGCCGGTTTCAGCAGGCACCAAAATGGCTGATAGGTTTCAGCGATACCACGGTCATTCACAATCATGTGAACCATCACTGCAAAGTTGAAACACTACACGCTCCAATGGCAATTAATTTCGCAGCAGCACCCGACGATGTTCTGGAACGTATCCGACAAATTATTACCGGCCATCATGAGCATTATGAAACCGGCGCGCATATTTATAACCGAATAGGTAAAGTTCAGGCTGAACTGGTTGGAGGTAACCTCTCTATATTACATACCTTGTCGGGAACAAAGTCCGATCTGCTTACCCGTGGTAAAATTTTGTTCCTCGAAGATCTCGATGAATACCTTTATCATGTCGACCGGATGATGATGAACCTGAAACGTACCGGAAAACTGGATGCGCTCAAAGGTTTGATAGTTGGCGGTATGACCGAAATGAAAGACAATACAATTCCCTTTGGCAAATCGGCGGAGGAAATTATTCATGATGCGGTTAAAGAGTATAACTACCCGGTTTGTTTTGGA
>CAZPKJ010000084.1:0-4683 GCA_964587075.1 uncultured Flavobacteriaceae bacterium
GAAGGGATGTAGAGTTATTAACGCGTGCTGTTAAGTTTACAGGCGACAAAGGAATGATGTACAAAGCAAATCTTTGTTTGCGGACAGCACTCAGGATATTGATACCCGTTGAAGAATTTGAAGTGCATGATGAGCTTAGTTTGTACGAGTGTATTTCACGCATCGATTGGGAAAAGTATTTTGATGTGGATGCTTCCATCGCGATTGATACGGTTTTAAATACCGACATATTTACACACACACAGTTCATCAGCCAGAAAGCTAAAGATGCCATCGTTGACCAGTTCAGGGACAAGTATGGAAAACGTCCGGATGTGAATCTCGAAAGCCCTGATGTACGACTGAATCTTCACATATTTGAGAATAAATGCAGCGTTTCGCTGGATAGTTCCGGCGATAGCTTACATAAAAGAGGCTACCGTGATCAAACAAATCTCGCTCCGCTTAATGAGGTCCTGGCAGCCGGATTGGTATTGCTGAGTGGCTGGGACAGGTCCCGGCATTTTGTAGACCCTATGTGTGGATCGGGTACCATTCTGACCGAAGCCGCCATGATTGCTGCAAATATCCCACCCGGATACTATCGTACCGGATTTGGGTTTATGCGATGGAAAAAGTACCTGAATTACTCGGAGGATTTATGGAATACTATTTATGAAGCCAATATCAATCGTATTTCATCGGAACCTGCAAGCATTTCCGGAGGAGAATTATCGCATCATGTTGCCCGTAAAGCAAAGACGAATGTAAAACTTGCAAGGGTCGAAGACCTGATACAGATCAGGGAATCGGATATTTCTGATTTTATTCCTCCCGAAGGGAAAGGAGTGGTGGTAATGAATCCACCCTATGGCGAAAGGATGGACCTTGATGTGATTACCGAATTGTATAAAAAAATAGGGGACGCGTTCAAAAAAAACTTCACAGGTTACGACTGCTGGATCATAAGTTCTAATATGGAAGCGCTTAAACACGTAGGATTGCGGCCATCAAGAAAAATTAAAATTTTTAACGGCCCGCTCGAATGCCGCTTTGTTAAATATGAAATGTATCGTGGCACTAAAAAGATTCACAAACTGAAAAGCGAAGTATAATTAACAGCAATTCAGGATAACAAAAAGAGCAGGATGCATAGCCCCGCTCTTTTTGTTATTGCAATTTATTTTAGTGAATCACAAATTTTCCGGTCATCTGTTTTTTGTTTCCGGTACTGGCCAGCTGATATAAAAACATCCCTGTACCCAGTTCAGCTTTGTCGATGGCGAAATAGTTCCCGTGTATTAACTTTGAATAAACCACTCTTCCCTGTGTATCAAAAATGTTAATACGAAACTCTTCCTTGTTCGGATTAGGAAATGCTATAACCGCCTTATCGGATGTTGGGTTGGGAATTACCGTTGCTACAGCCAGTGCATCAGGATCATTTAATCCCACAGGGATGGTATAGACGAGCGTATTTAACGTAGTATTTGTAATTACTGCGGCATTAAAATCGAAATATATATGAGCGCGGTTGTTAAGGATGGTGTTGTTAGCCAGGCCGGGCTTTATCAGGCACCTGTATCTCACAAATCCGTGGCTTTCGGGTTCATTGATGTTGCTGTCGGGGAGCAGAATGTTATCAAATGTGAAGGTTGTTCTGCCGTTGGTCCGAAGGTCAACTACAACGGGGTGGCTGTAAGCGATAAGCCGGAATGAACTTAAATCGAGAATATTTTTATTTAATGTATCCAGTATTACAACTTTAAATGCCGTATCGTTTCCGGTATTTTGGAATCGGATAATAAAATCCAGCGTATCACTCATTAAAGTGTAGTGTTGCGCGAATACGCCTTCGGGAATTACGGTTTTATCGTTCGGATCCATGGCACATAACACGGTTTGTGTTATGATGTCCTCATCGTTGCTGACAATATTGTTGAAATTATCACGGGCAATTACCGAAATGCTGTTTTGTATAGAGGAGCCGGCGCCGGGAAGCGATAAAACTACAATTATGGTCCTCGATTCACCGGGCAACAAATTCGTGTAATTCCACGTGTATACATTTGCGTTTACCAGGTCGGGCGGAATACTTGAACTAACCCACACACAGTTGGTGGCGCGAATGAAGTTAACCTCCCCATGAGTGGTTACAGTGCCTGTATTTATGTAAGTAATAGTATAGGTAACATTCGAAAAACAGCGTGGAACACCAGCACCGGTAATGGAGCCTTCAATGTCGTAAATATCAGCAACACCCTTTAAGCCAAAATCAATTCCGGTAACATTGGCAGATCCCACATTTACCTGAATGGGAGAAGTATTGGTTATGTTCCAAATAGGATCGGGAAGTGCCTTTACATTTTTAATGCCACCGGTTGTGCCTATGACATAATCGCCACCGCTATTGGTGAATGAAACCGCGCTGTCGGGCAGCAATATTACTTTTTGGTTGGTCATGCCGTATTCGGCGCCATTAAACGTAGTACTTGAATCAATATCGTGATAAACTTTTCCTGAAACAAAAACATCACCACTGTTAAAACCTCCGGGTATTGAATAGGTGTTTTGGAAATCGTTATAAATAACCGAGTAGTTACCGGTAGGATGTGTTGAGGGGATAGTCCAGTTTGCCGTAAGTAAATTGTCGCCTAATATATTAACCACACTAGGATAAATAAAGCTTGTCCCTTTTTGCATGTAAAAATCGCCCCATATACTGGGTGCCGAACCTTGGGTAAAAAAGAAGCCAACGGATGTAACGGTGGTAGAAACTGTTGTTCCGCGAACACCACTGTTTGGCGTGATGGAAACAAAATTCTGGGCGATGGAGAGGGAAGAAACGAAAGCCGGAATTAAAACAGAGAGTATCAGTTTTTTCATAGGGACAGGAGTTTCGTGTAAATGTAAAGAATGGCAAAGATATAACCAAGAACGTCTGCTTATTTTGTAAGTCCCCTGCCATGGGCCGGAACCAGCGATTGTAACTGCGATTCAAAAGAGACTCCACTTTGTTCAGCAAGGTGAAACTGCTCCAGTAAAAAGTGACGTTGTGCCGCCATGGAGCGGTTGATTTCATTGGCCAACACAGAATCCTGACTGCTCTCAACAAGCCTTTGTGCCTTGGCAATCAATAAGATATCCATCGTTTCACGCCACTTATCGGTATAACGGGGTTTAATTTTGATAAAACTGTTAAAGGCTTCATCCAGTTTACCGGTATTGTAATTTACGGCAATCATGTTCCAAACCGCATCACTATAACCGGGAATCAGTTCAAATACCCGGTCGAAATAACGGATGGCCAACGTATGCTCCTTCTGATTTTCATAAACCGCTCCGATATCATTCAATATGTTTACATGATACGGGTTTTGCCGTTCGGCTGCCAGATAGTTCGATAGTGCTTTTTGCTGGTTGCCCTCATAATAATAAGCCTGTCCTACATGCCATCTTACGGGAGTTCCTGTTATATCAAGATGATGAAACCGATTAATAGCTTTTTCTCCAAATATTTGTGCGGCTTTAAGGTTTTGATTTTTTTGAAATTTTAATGCCGTGAACAAACATACCTCCGAATAGTAGCGGTTAATCATCACCCAAAGTATCAACAGTACGGTTATCCCGCCGGTAATAAAAAAAGTTATTTGAAGTTGGTGTGGCTGTTTTTCCCTTACGGGGATGTGTGATCCTATTACCGATAACGCCATAACAAAAACTAACATACTGTAAAACCTTTCGCGGGGATAACTGAACAATGAAATTACAGCAAACGACACAATACAAACAACCATAAGTATCATCAACCATTTTAACTCTCGCGCTTTATTTACACTCATAACTTTGAAAGCAAAACAGATACTTGCTGTAACAAGTAATATCCAAAGCAACAAGCCAGTTGTTCCCCATTCACACAATATGAAAAGGTAATCGTTATGAGGATGCTCAAACCGCATTCTTCCGGTCGACAGGAATGAGTTGTTATAAACCCCGTATTTCGGAAACAAAATATTCCAGTTGGCTGTTCCAACGCCGGTAACAACACTTTCACCTGCCATCTTCAGCGAATTTTTTGCCAGGTAAATGCGGTCATATACGCTGTTATTGTTAGCGCCGGTGCTCTGGTCGAAAATCAACCCTGGATTTGAAACATAAAACCGAACAGCAGTAAATTTTTTCAGTAACGCAGATTCCTGTCCCGGATTGCCGTTGCCCAATTTGTAAAAGAATAAACCGGCTGCTGATACAAACGCGATGATTATTACTAAAACCACGAGTGGTACTTTTTTTACCCCTGTTGATTTTGAAATATTCCGAATACCGGAAATTGAATAAACCAAAAGGAATGTAATTGCTGAAACACCCAGCGCTGTGTATACCGCAAGGCTTTGTATTAATACTATCAGCGCAAGCGAACCGGCTATGGTTATTATCGAAAGGATCTGTTTCGGACCGCGTTGAATAACACCACAAAAAATCTGAAAAGGCAGCATTAGTAATAACGTTTCGGCCAGGAAGTTTTTGTTTGAAAGTGTGGCAATTATACTGTTTTCGAAGTACATGCCTCGGTCCATCGGCGATAAGCCCAACTTTATTGAAAGCACCTGATAGCCGGCAATGCCAATAAATATAGCTGCTGTTACCGTAACCACGAAGCCGAGAGAATTTAAGGTATTGGGATGCCTGAAAATTTCAGTATAC
>CAZPKJ010000084.1:4693-12455 GCA_964587075.1 uncultured Flavobacteriaceae bacterium
AGCCAGAGGAAATAAGTGGATACCTTAAAAATAGCATCTCCCGGATTGTATGAACGGATAATTCCTGCCATGGTAACGGCAACAAAGAGAGCCATTAAAATAAATAGTGGATTCCTGAAGTTTATTTTAAAAGGAGGACCCTTTCTAAAACTCAATATCGCGATAAAAACAAGCGTAACACATGTTAAAATAAGGTATCGTAAAGTAAACTCTGGGTCCTGGGTAATGGGAAGGTAAGCCAGTGAAGCTAAAAGCAGTATACTGGTCGGGAACAAAATTAAATTTTGGTTGGGTTTCACAACTATAAAAGGAGGTAATTTGAATGGATGAAGGTAGTATTTTTATGCATTTTAAACAGGGGAGCTACGATTCAATAAATTGTTTTATATTTCGCTCAAATTACACGATCCAGCCGATCAGTTATGACACGTGACCAGATTTTCCTGATGATCCGGAAGTACCGGATATTATTTGTAGTCGCTTTTATAGTATCTTTTTCAGGTGCCGGTTATTTTCTGATACCATATGTCATTGTACATAAAAGTATGGCAACATTTTACCTGGCTAACAGTGACAGCCAGATAAACCCGGCATTTCTGAGTGGTAAAGGCCGGGAAGAATTTCTTCAGGTAAACCAGGCCCAGGAAAGAGCCTATCAGCTGATTTTTTCAACCGAAATGCAAAACCATCTTATCCGGCAGTTCAATCTTTACAGAATTTATAAGATCGACAGTACAAAAAACTTTCATTACGAAAAGGTGCTGGATAAGCTTTCCAAGAATGTATCGTTTACCAATATTAACTCCGATCTGTCGCAGATAACGGTAAAGGACCGAAACAGGGAGCGCGCAGCCAACATGGCCAATGCCATTGTAGCAAAACTCGATCAGCTTAATAAACAATACATAGCAAATAAAACAGAAGCTGGGCTCAGGCTTTACGATGCTTATCTGAACGAATCAACAAAAATAAGCAGCGAGCAAAATATGCTGCTGAAACAGTACATGACTATTTTCAGCAACAGCAGGAATAACCATGCGGGCTCGTTAAATTATAAACCATTATCGGAGGTTGAATTTTCATTGTATCAGTCGGCAGCTAAAATTGAGGACATTAATCAGCAGCTGGCACTGGCAAAGATTTTATACTCAAAAGCACTCGAATTTCAAAAGTCCAAGGAGCTTTCCAGTTTGATTGTTATTAAGAAAGCGCTGCCCGATGTTGAAAGTAAAAAGGACCTGCTGGCTGGTTTGGCATTTATGGCAGGTATTTTGGGTATGGCAGTTACCATCATCACGGTTTATTTCTTTCATGCTTACAGTAACGAAATCCGACTTGTTTTCGGTATTTCAAAACCTACCGATGAACTTATCGAAAAAGTTAAAAATGGTTAACTTGCAGCCATCATTACAGTGATGTATTCAACAACCAGTCCGATAACAAATCCTGCATAGATCTGACTGGGCGAATGGGCGCCCATAATTATACGGGAGGTACCTAAAAGTCCTGCAATAATTACACAGGTTATAATAATTGCTGTCAGGTTTACATGAAGGATGCCGGTAATTGCAAAAAGCAATCCCGTAAGGCCGCCAATACCGATCATGTGAATGGAAATCTTCCAGACAAAGCTTATCAGCCAGGCTGAAAAAATTGTAATTGTAGCACCCAGAACCATTAAACTCAACATCCTGGGAACAGGAAGCTGGTTCAACAAATAAAAACATACCAGGTAATAAACTGCGGTTGTTATAAACGGGATTCTTCTTTCTGAAACGGTTTCCATATCCAGCGACTTAATCATGCCTTTTTGCAGAAGCAGAACGGCTGTCAGCAAGGGCATGACCCCGGTTGTTATAAATACCAGTGAAATGATAATCCGCTGCACATGACCAGATATGCTGAATGCGATGTAGGTGTTCAGGTTCATCAGTAATACTGCCGCGTAAAACGGCATAAGTAACGGATGAAGAACATAGGAAAGAAACCTGGCTGCAGCGGTTGGCATTTGTAAACAGAGGGTGCTTTTAACAGTTACAATAAGCAAGTTCAAAGTTCCTTACGAAGGCGTGAAACCGGAATGCCCAGTTGTTCGCGGTATTTGGCAATAGTTCGCCTTGCAATATTGTATCCTTTTTTATTTAACAGTTTCATAAGTTGTTCGTCGGGCAGGGGCTTCTTCTTATCTTCATTATCTACAGCGTCCTGTAATATTTTTTTTACTTCCCTGCTCGAAACTTCTTCACCACTGTCGGTAGAAAGCGCTTCGGAGAAAAAACTTTTTAGTAAAAAAGTGCCGAACGGAGTTTGTACATATTTGCTGTTGGCTACCCGTGATATAGTTGAAATATCTAACTGAACAATATCAGCAATATCTTTCAGAATCATCGGTTTTAACTTGGTTTCATCGCCCTCCCTGAAATATTCAATTTGATAATTCATGATGGCATCCATAGTTCGTATCAATGTAACCTGTCGTTGTTTAATTGCATCAATAAACCATTTTGCTGCGTCAAGCTTTTGTTTTACAAACATCACGGCATCGCGGTTACTTTTATTCTCTTTCGATTCTTTCGAGTAAGCTTCCAGCATTTCAATGTATTGTTTACTCACACGCAGCTCGGGGGCATTTCGCGAGTTGAGAGAGAGTTCCAGTTCACCTTCAACATTGGTAATGATAAAATCGGGCACGATGTGCTGGGCCGAACGGGGCTCGTCTGAAAAGCTTCCGCCCGGTTTAGGATTCAAATGCAGAATGACTTCAATAGCACGCTTAAGTGCTTCTTCGGTGAGCTGCAGTGACTTTTCAATTTTTTCATAATGCTTTTTCGAAAACTCGTCCATGAATTGCTCCAGAATAATTCTGGCACGCTCAACATCTTCCGATTCAGTTTTGCGGCGGTCGAGTTGCAGTAAAAGGCATTCCTGTAAATTTCGTGCGCCCACGCCGGGAGGATCGAACGTTTGTAATACATGCAGAACTTCCAGAATTTCATCCTCGGTAGTCTTTATGTTTTGTGCAAAGGCAAGATCGTCGGTTAGTGATTTGATTTCGCGCCGCAAATATCCATCGTCGTCAAGACTTCCTATCAGGTGAGTTGCAATAAGGTATTGTTTGTCATCAAAATCGCATAACCCAAGCTGGTTAAGTAGCAATTCATGGAAACTGTTGCCAACACTGAGGGGAATTTCATTCCTTTCTTCGTCGGGAGAGCTGTTGCTGACTTGTGTCTTATAATAAGGTTCGTCATCCTGAATGTAGTCGGAAATATCAAAATCCTCATTGGTCCTTTCTTCTACACTATCTTCCTGTTGTTGATCATCGAGGTTCAGTTCATCATCATTCATATCCTCCTCCTCCTCCTGGCCTTCTTCAAGTGCGGGGTTTATTTCAAGCTCTTCCTTAATCCGCTGCTCAAGCGCAACCGTTGGCACCTGCAGCAATTTCATCAACTGAATTTGCTGAGGTGATAACTTTTGCAGAAGTTTCTGCTGTAATGATTGCTTGAGCATTAATTGAGATTCTTGTAATAGCAGGCAGCTGGCCGCAGGCCCGGAATTAAAATTCGGCGTTCAGGGGTGTGCGTGGGAACGGGATAACATCACGTATGTTCGACATGCCGGTAATAAATAATATTAGTCGTTCAAACCCCAGTCCAAATCCACTGTGTGGAACGGTGCCGAATTTTCTGGTTTCAAGATACCACCACAGGCTATGTTCATGGATATTCATGTCAAGGATACGCTGCCGGAGTTTATCGAAATTTTCTTCACGCTGTGAACCGCCAACAATTTCGCCAATACCCGGAAACAGTACATCCATGGCCCGAACGGTTTTCCCGTCTTCGTTTTGTTTCATGTAAAACGCTTTGATCTGCATGGGATAGTCGAACAATATCACCGGCTTTTTGAAATGCTTTTCAACCAGGTAACGTTCATGTTCCGACTGAAGGTCGGTTCCCCAGTCGACTTTAAATTCAAATTTGGCATTGGAATTCTTAAGAACTTCTATGGCTTCGGTGTACGACAACCTTACAAACTCACTTTCGGTGATGCTCCTGAGTCGTGTCAATAATTCGGGATCGTATAATTTACACAAAAATTCAAGGTCGTCGGCACAGTTTTCAAGAGCATACTGAACCAGGTACTTGAGCATATCTTCGACCAGGTTCATGTTATCAGTCAGTTCATAAAAAGCCATCTCCGGCTCAATCATCCAAAACTCAGCCAGGTGGCGGGCAGTATTGGAGTTTTCCGCTCTGAATGTTGGTCCGAATGTGTAAATCTGTCCGAGCGCCAGGGCACCCAACTCTCCTTCAAGCTGGCCGCTTACTGTTAAGTTGGTTTCCTTGCCAAAAAAATCTTCAGAATAATTTACCGTCCCATCTTCGTTTTTAGGAATACGATTTAGGTCGAACGCGGTTACCCTGAACATAGCTCCTGCTCCCTCAGCGTCCGATCCGGTTATTATGGGTGTATGCAAATAAAAGAATCCACGATCGTTAAAGTACTTATGAATTGCAAACGACATGGCATGGCGTATTCTGAAAACAGCTCCGAATGTGTTGGTGCGTGGCCGCAGATGGGCTATCTCCCTTAAAAACTCAAGCGAATGACCTTTCTTTTGAAGCGGATAGGTGTCGGGATCCGCCTCGCCGTATAATTCAATATGGACTGCCTGAATTTCAACCGGCTGCCCCGAGCCTTGTGATGCCACCAATTTACCGGTAACGGAAAGGGATGATCCTGTGCTGATTTTTTTTATCAGATTTTCATCGAACTCCGATGGGTTAGCCACTATCTGGATGTTATGTATGGTGCTTCCGTCATTTATGGCGATGAAGACTACATTTTTATTTCCTCTTCGGGTACGCACCCATCCCTTTACAAGAACCTCCCTGTTGTCGGGAGGTGACTGTAACAAAGCTTTTACAAATGTCCGGCTATTCATTCAGATGAAAGATTACAGATTATTACTATTCCGCAAAATTCGTCTTTTTGGTTGAAGATGACAAGAAGGAATGGCACTATAAAAAAGAAAAGGCTGCCGTGTTTGCGGCAGCCTTTACAAATGATTAACAATAATAATTTCTTACCTGCTTACAGAAAGCAATTTTGTAAGCACTTTCTCACCAACAACTAACTCTACGAAATAAAGGCCGGCATTCAGTTTACTTACATCCAGAATATGGCTCTGATTGCCGGTATTACGTTTACCAAGCTTTTCGGTTCTCACGGTTTGTCCAATCGCGTTGATAATATTTAGTGAAACCTGACCCGGCTCAGCCAGATTAAAAGAAATAGCTGTTTCGTAATGAGCAGGGTTTGGGAATATGTTCAGGTTTTGAATGGCAGCAGTTTCGCTGATGCCGGTTGTGATAGTAATAGGAACTTTGCCGACATTGATTATGTTGGTTTCGTCTTCTCCTACGTATGCAATTATTTCAAGGTCGGAAAGCACAACAGGGATGTTTCCAATCACAGCAGGTACTATATAATTATAGCTTCGGGGAACCAACGATCCGGCGGAGGTTGGGAATATATCTTCTCCGGTGGCCCCTGAAGTAATTACATCTCGTAATGCATGCATGTGGCGGTAAGTTCCATTCGGATTCATCATAGTTGGATTGTAAGTAGCTCCACCGGTTTGAGGACCGTCAATGTTGTTTTGAAGCAACATTACAGATAATTTGTTGGTCCAGGTTGGGCTGCTTGCTGTGTAATACACTTCAATATTTACGGTGAGCAAATTCGTGGAAGCGTCAAGTGTGGCCTGCCCTGCAACATTCAGATAGGCACTTTGGGTCAGTATGGTGTTTACCGCACCGGTCCAGGCGCTGCGACTCATAGCAAAATTCTGATTTGAAGAATAAAGTTTGCGGTTAACTGCTCCCTGAGGGTAACCGGTAACATTCATTCCGGGAATGAGACGGATGGCATCTCCTTCAGGAATTCTAAAGTCTGGCTGGCCTGCAGATGGAACAGCAAAACTTCCGGTATGAATGTTAATGGCAAATGCGCGGTTCGGATGGGCTGCCATTATTTGCTGTGCAATTCTATGTCCGTCAGGACAATAAACGCATTTGATACCGGTAAACTCTTCCAGCACGGCATTTTTCAGTGAGGGTTGAGTGCTAACGGGTAATTGAGCCTGTACGGCGAGCGTTACAAGTCCGCAAACAATTAAAGTAAAGATTTTTTTCATGGGGTTTTGATTAATGGGTTTTGTTGGAAACAATTCGATTGCCCTGAGGCAGCATACAAACATAATAATAAACTTGAATCAAACCTTCTTAAATTTTCTGTATTATTTGAATAAATACTATGATATAACAGGGCAATAAATGTGATTAATAAAAAAGCCGCCGGAATTGACTCCGGCGGCTTTAAAACAGGAATTAATCCCGTCGGTTTATAATTAATTATTTGCTAACGGAAATCTTACGCTGAATGGTACTGTTGCCAACTTCAAGTTCAACAAAGTACAATCCATTGCTCAGTTTCGAAGCATCTAACTGATAGTTGTGGTTTCCTGCACCTAATTTTCCAACCTTGTCGGTGAGTACAATCTGGCCAACAGAATTCATAACATTAACAATAACGTTATTAGCTTCGGTGAGGTTAAACTCAACAGATGCCTGAGTATTTACAGGATTTGGAAACACATTGAAGTTGCTTACATATGCATTCTCCTGGATGCCGGTATTCAGGTTTCCTGTAACGTCGAAGTTACGGCTGGCCTGGGTAGTATAAACACCGTTGTTAAAGTATACAGTAGCACCGTAACCGTCGAGGATGGTTGCCGATCCAACACCATATCCGCTGTTGATACCGTCGCCATAAGAATCATAAATCACAAAACGGTAGCATCCTGAAGCAGGAACTACCACACTGTGCGTATGTAACAATGTTCCATTGGCAGCCAGATCGGTGTAAGGTCCGCCAGCGGCAATCTGCACTCCTGAAGCATTAAAAAATTTCCAGGTAATTTCTGAGCCGTAACGATCCTGGACTACATTTAAAGTAAGGTTAACCGTTGGGCTGGTAGAAGATGTGTAGGTAAAATTGGAAGTACCTGTGTTGTTTGACGGGTCATCATCGACACCACCGTTTACGCTGGTAACATTAATGTTAAGGGTATTGGTCGGCTGCATGGTAAAGCTGATGGCAGGAAGGGTTACAGTAGCAGTACCAAGTGAATTCACGTTACCTGTCCAGGTGTAAGTCGATGCTGTTCCGCCGTTAACACTGTAAGAAATATTAGCAGATGTTAATGGAGCGTTCCCCATGTTTTTTAAACCAAAGGTAGGCGCGATGGAATTAACACAGATATTATTTTCGGTTACAATATTCACTACAGCTGCGTTGTTGGTGGTGGTAAGGCCGGTAATAGTGATGGGAACTTTTGCAACATTGATGATGTTTGAAACACCTTCAGCAACAAATGCCAGAATTTCCATGTTTGAAAAATCGGTCGGAACGTTCACATACGTGGCAGGAATGGTGTAGTTGATGGTACGAGCAATTAAAGTTCCCATGGTGGTAGGAGAAATATCTTCTCCAGTGGCTCCGGTGGTGATAACGTCACGCAATGCATGCATGTGGCGGTAGGTTCCGTCAGGATTAACCATGGTAGGGTTATAAGTTGCGCCACCGGTTTGAGGACCGTTGATGTTGTTTTGCAACAGCATAACCGTTAGCTTATTTGTTGCCTGAGGGCTGCTGGCTGTATAGTACGCTTCGATATTAACAGTTAATTGTC
>CAZPKJ010000085.1:0-12291 GCA_964587075.1 uncultured Flavobacteriaceae bacterium
CTGGCTGACGATTTCCGGTAAGCATTCGATTGTGTAGCATTGATGACCCTTGATTTGCAGTTATCGCGAAACTGAATGGTCAGGTAATCGCGGAGTTCTTTCTTTACGGAAGGATCATAAACCGGAACAGCTACCTCGGAACGATAATCGAGATTGCGGCTCATCAGGTCGGCAGAGGAGATAAAAATTTTTTCATCACCATCGTTGCCATACAAAAAAATTCTGATATGCTCCAGATATTTATCCACTATACTGATAACTTCATTATTCTCACTAACTTTTTTTACACCGGGAACCAGGCTGCATATGCCTCGAATGATCAATTTTATCCTGACACCTTCCTGGCTGGCCTGATACAATTTTCCGATGGTTTCTTTATCAACCAGACTGTTAAGTTTCATCCATATATAGGCTTCACGACCTTCACGAGCCAGGCTTATTTCATGCTGAATTAAATGAAGTATTCTTTTTCGCATATCCCAGGGTGCAACCAAAAGGTGTTTGAATTTACCTACTTTGTAATTGTCCTGGTAAAAACTGAACAACTTCTCTATTTCATCGCTGATTGGCGGATCACAGGTAAGCAGTGTTATATCGGAATAGATGGTGGCGGTATCCTCATTGAAATTACCTGTACTTATATGGGCATACTTAACCATCTCACCTTTCTCGCGCCTTGATATGAGCAACAGTTTTGAATGTACCTTAAGTCCTGGGACACCATAAATAACGTTAGCCCCTTCTTCTTTAAGCTGTTTGGCCCAGTAAATGTTGGCTTCCTCATCGAAGCGTGCCTGCAGCTCAACCACAACAGTTACGCTCTTGCCATTTTTTACCGCGTTAATAAGTGCATTAGCCACAATAGAATTAACTGCCAGCCGGTAAAGTGTTATCTTGATAGATACTACATCGGGATCAATGGATGCTTCCCGCAACAAATTCAGGATATGCTGGTAGTCGTGATACGGAAAACATAAAAGTACATCCTGTTTTCTCAAAACCGGGAACATGCTGGTATTAAAATGAAGTGCGCGATGCTGCAGTGGTTTAATTTTCCGGTAACGCAAACCGGGAAATCCAAGGTCGGGTATTTTTATAAAGTCCTTAAAATTCTGAATTCGCCCTCCGGGAATCAGGTTATCGGTTTTACGGAGCCTGATGCGGCTTATGAGCATCTCCAGCATGTCGGGTGCTATAGCAGCGTCGTAAGCCAGGCGTACAGGTGAACCTTTCTTCCGGTTTTTGATTGACTTCGAAATTTTTTCAATGATACTTTGCGATAAATCATTATCCAGATCCAATTCGGCGTCGCGGGTAATCTTAATCAGGTACGACTCAATCTGGTTGTAATCGAAGATAGAAAATATTTCATCCATGTTATACCGGATTATATCATCGAGCAGAATGATATATTTTTTCCCTTTCGGGGATGGCAGAACCAGGAAGCGGGATATTATTTTCCGCGGAATTTCAATGAGTGCATACTTGATATGCTTCTCTTTCGAGGATTTTTTCTTCAGCAGTTTTACAACCAGGTAAATGGAATTATCCTTAAGATATGGAAACTCCGATGTATTATCCAGCATTACCGGAAACAAGCGTGGCTGTACAGCCGACCTGAAATATTCCCTTACAAACCGTTCCTGAAAAGGTGATAACTGGTTTTCGTTAACAATAAAAATCTGATGCTTGTTCAGTCCGGTAAGTAACGAGGCGTAGAGCTTTTCATAACGTACCTGTTGCTGGAGGATTACCTTTTGAATTTTCTCCAGCAGCACAACGGGTTCTTCACCCTGTAATAAATCAAGTTTTTTACTGAAACGCAACAAACGCCTCACGGTAGCCACCCGCACTCTGAAAAATTCATCTCGGTTATTTGAATAGATACCCAAAAACCGTAAGCGCTCAAGAACAGGGACTGTTGTATCGGCTGCTTCCTGTAACACTCTTTCGTTGAATGCCAGCCAGCTTAACTCGCGGTTAAAAAGTAAAATATCCTTGTAAGGCATAAATTATTTATTTCCCTTTTTCGCAGGCTCCGGTTTTGCTTTCGCAGTTTCGGAAGCAGCCCGTTTTTTTGTTTTTGCCTTTGAGGATATCTTGTCAGCAGTTTTTTGTTTGGCTGCAACCGAGGTTTTGTTTATCTTCTTTTGTTCCTTATCAATCGCCGATAAAAACTTCTTTGTTAGTTTTGATGCCACTTTCCGGATTTTACCGGAGATTCGCTTTGCGGCGGTGACATCGTGTTTATTCAGTGCCGATACTATCAGTTGCTGAAGTTCTCCCTTTAAATCTTTTTTTGCTGGTGCTTTCATGGTTGAGTGGTTTAACAATTCTAAGAATGAAATATGTTTTATGGGTGAATGAATCTTACAACTTTCGACAAATCAAAACTAAAATCTGTCCATGATCCTGCCGGGTATTCAATTTTAGTAACCGATCCGGTAGGCATATGGTTTATTGAACGGTCAATAAGATAAGCAAATTCTGAAAATGCAGGATTGTGTCCGAAAAGCATAACTGACGAAATACCGGGGTTGAGTTTATAAATGCAGTCACAAATAGTATTTACTCCCGCTTCATACAAATCGGGAATTAATGAAAAATGGCCCGGTGCAATATTGAGTACACGACGGAATATCAGTGCGGTTCCGGTGGCGCGCATGGCAGGACTGGTAACCAGGTGAGTTTCCTGAGGAATATCTTTTTTTATTTCGCGGGCCATACGGTACGATTCTTCAACGCCAATTACATGCAATGGCCGGTCGATATCTTCCAGTCCGGGCATAAGCTTTTCGGCTTTTGCATGACGTACCATGAAAATTGTTTTCGTATTTTCAGCCATATCAGATACTTTTCTTGAGTGTAAAAGTAAAAGTGGTCCCTTCTCCAATAGTACTTTCAACACCGATTTTTTCTCCGTGTTTTTCGATGATGTGTTTCACAATGGCCAGACCGAGCCCGGTACCACCCTGTTCGCGAGAGCGGCTTTTGTCGACACGATAAAACCGTTCGAACAAACGGTGAAGATGCTGTTTCTCTATTCCAATACCATTGTCGGAAACTTCCACCGTAATAAAATCTCCCTGGTCGTCGACCTTAACATAAGTAGTTCCAAGTGATTTTCCATACTTCACCGAATTCTCAATCAGGTTCACCAGTACCTGACGGATACGTTCCTTATCGGCATATACATAACATTGCCGGCCGGAGGTTTCATGCAAACGGAAAGTTATATTCTTTTCTTTAGCCCTCACTTCGAGCGACTCCATAACATCGCTTATCAGCTCATTAATTTCAAAAGTCCGGTTTTCAAGAATCAGTTCACCGGCTTCGATGCGTGAAATAGATTCCAGGTCATCAACTATTGTAATGAGCCGCTCTATGCTTTTAGCCGCTTTACCCAGGTATAACATATTAACTTCCTGATCCTCGATACCGCCATCCATAAGTGTATGCACATATCCCTGAACGGTGAAAATCGGGGTTTTTAACTCATGGGATACATTGCCCAGAAATTCCCTGCGGTAAACTTCAAGTTCCTTCAGGTGATCAATCACCTCCTTATTTTCCTTTTCCCAGGTTTTGAGTACCTTATCAATTTCAGAAATAATAAGCCCCCCTTTTATTTTGCGAGGAATACTCGATGTTGAACTTGAACGCAGCTGTAAAATGTTCTTGTAAATTTGCCTTACTTTATCATAGAAAAATTTATTGTGAGTATAACTTATACCAAGGAATGAAGTAATAAAGCTAAAAAACAGTACCGCTGATCCAACCAGTAAATAGTGGACGGATCCAAATGCAAATACAAGCATAGAAGTAACTACGGCAGCAACCAGCGCTACCAGCAGGGCCGTTAGTACAGCAGTGCGACGGGGTATAAAATGATTCAATTATTTTTAATTTCTGATTGCAAATAACCCACTAAAACCATCATTAACGGGCTGAAAAGTTACGAATCATATTTGTAACCTACGCCCTTAATGGTTTTTATTGACTCATCCCCGAGCTTTTCGCGGATTTTCCGGATATGTACATCAATCGTTCTGTCGCCAACAACCACATCTTCGCCCCACACCCGGGTCATAATTTCGTCGCGGGAAAATACTTTTCCCGGTTTTGAAATGAGAAGGGAAAGCAATTCGAATTCCTTTCGGGGAAAAACCATTTCACTGTCGTTAAATGTGATGGTATATTTTTCACGATTCAACTCAAGGGAGCCAATCCTTACCACCTGCTCATCAGCTGGCCCGTGAACGCGGCGCATCAACGCTTTAATGCGGCTAACGAGCACTCTGGGTTTAATTGGTTTGCTTATATAATCATCGGCACCTACATCAAACCCTGCTATTTGTGAATAATCCTCATTTCGGGCAGTTAAAAATGCAATAAGGGTATTCTTTAGTTCGGCATGGTTTCGGATCAGCCTGCATGTTTCGATACCATCCATCACGGGCATCATGATATCGAGAATAATCAGCTGGGGTTTATGCTGAACGGCCATTTTCACAGCTTCTTCGCCATTACGCGCATTTAAGGTACTAAAACCCTCTTTACGCAGGTTGTACTCCATGAACTCAAGAATATCAGGTTCATCGTCGACCAGTAAAATATTCACAGGATGTTGTTCCATTTTCTAAAAATATTGGTGCAAAGATACCTCCGGGCTGCATGTTATTTGGTTAATTTAATGTTAACAAATTTACTCTAAATCCTTAAATAGTGCTAATAATCAACTATTTTCGGTTATGATTCGAGCAAACTCAAAACCAGCATCCCGGTTAGCCAAAGTGGAAAAGGTTCGATTTTTACGCTGGTAAACAAAATTATGCAACAGGCTTATTTCTTTAACTTTTTTTTGCGCTGCGCATCTGAATGGAAAAAGTACCGGATATCGAATGTAAGGTAGTTTCCCTGAAGGTCGAACGATGTTTCGGTATTGGTAACACCCGAGTTAGGATACCGGATAAATGAACGGTAAATAAATTCGAAAGGCCGGTGGTAGGAAGCTCCGAGGTAAAAGAACCCCGATTTTGGGGTCCGGTACTCCCATCCTACGTTAGCCAGCACTCCGGCCGAATACCAGTTGTTCCTGTCGGATGAATGGCCCCAGTAATCGCCTAAAGTAAGGATATCGGAAGGATAAAAATCGAGTGAAAGTCCCAGCGCGACATCCATGAAAATGTTATCGGAAAGCTGAATGAAAACCAGCCCCTGCACCGGGATCTCATAACCAATAATCTTAAATCCGGAATTCACCTCAGGCAGTGAATCCACCTTAAGGTTCAGTTTATAGTTGCGTCTTACGTAATTAATTCCGGTTTCGAGCGACAGTGTTGGTGTAAAGCCTTTACGGATAACCATCCCCAGGCAATAACCGCTTCCGGGGCTGACTGAAAAATCAATTCCGTTCACCTGTCGGCTTTCATCACCTGTATTAAAGAACTTACTTGAAAATATGGGCTTAAACTGGAATCCTGCCGTTATGACATTTTCCTGTGCCGAAACCGGGTTAAACGATAGAAGCTGACAAGCAACCATCAAATAAGTCAAAGATTTGAAAATATTCCTGCTCATGAGGTTCATCCAATTAAGGCAGTAAAGCAGTGCAAAAATACACTTAATACCCCAATAGCATCAAGCCGGTGATAAAATTGGATTATCAACACTATAATTTGAATTCCACATCAAAATGGTTAATTTTGGCAATAACGTTCTGTTGAAAATACCGCCTGATGAAAATCATACACACTGAACCCGGCAAACGTTATTTTTAAGCCCGTTCCTAAATACATAATTCAATATTTATGACACCTGAGTATCATTTTGCCATAGCCGCAGCGGTAGTCCGCATATTAGCGGGCGTTGTTTTCTTTTTTCAGGGATATGATAAAGTATTTAACGTGGGAATGCAGGAACTGAAAATAACCATGCGGGTTAGTTTATCAAAACCCTGGATACCTTCGGGCTTTGTTACCTTCATTGCATATTTCACCTCATACGCTGAACTGATAGGAGGATTTCTGCTAATTACAGGGTTTTTTAAGTTTTTTGCCATTTACCTGCTTTGCGCGGATGTTTTACTGGTCGCAACCGGATTCAGCCTGGCTAAACCCATGTGGGAAAGCAACCACATACTGTTTCGGCTTATTTTACTTATATTTATGTTAATTACACCACCGGAGTGGGATATTTTTTCACTCGATTATCTCTTTCATATTTCCAGATTAACCAACTAAACCAAAAGTTATGAAAAAAATATTTGTAGCCACCGATTATTCCGAAGCAGCAGGCAACGCAGTTACTTATGCCGCAGGAATGGCGGGCTTATTCAATGCCAGCCTGACTGTTATAAATGTATATGAGAGCCCGCTTTTTTATACCGCCGAGATGCCTTATACAGCTATTGAAGCGGCCGAGAACCTGGCCCGCGAAGAGGCTGAAAACAATATGGCCCGTACCCTGGCTGAATTGAAATCGAATTTTCCAAAAATCTCTATCGAATCGATAGTAAAGAGAGGGATATCGGTTGATACTATCACCGAGCAGGCCGATGAACATGGGGCCGATCTTTTGGTGTCGGGCGCTACCGGGGCGGGAATGATTGAAAGAACACTGATTGGCAGCACTACTACTTCACTTATCAACAAATCGAAATGCATGGTCCTTATTGTTCCCGAAGGCGCACGGTTTGAAGGGGTGTCGAAACTGGTTTATACCACCGACCTGGATGAGTCGAATATTAAAACGGCCAATGAACTTGCACCCATCGCCGGCAAACTGAATGCCGAATTATGTTTTCTGTTTGTCGACCATAAAATTCACACCGACAGCGAAGAAATTTCTGATGAGATGGCTGCCAAAATAAAACAACATGTTACATACCCTAAAATATCGGGATATGTTTGTACTGATCCCGATGTGATGAATGGAATTTCATTATTCCTGAGTAAAATAAAAGCGCAAATGGTAGCCATGCTCACACACCCTCGTTCCTTTCCCAGGATGTTGTGGGACAAAAGCCTTACAAAAGAGTTTTCATACCATCCCGATGTACCACTTCTGGTATTGCATGCTCCACACAAATAATTCCCGCTTACTGTAAACAGGTTCAATTCCTATGCCTTTAACGGCTTTATGCGGGCCGGCCATAAGCAGCTACCAGTTTATTTTTATTCAAATTGCGAAAATCCAGAATTTCGGCAACCGATTTAAAGAAAGTTAATACCCTGAAACTGGTATTGATATTCAGCTTTGTTCTGCTTGTTATTAAATTCCTGGCATGGTATATAACCAGGTCGAACGCCATTCTGACCGATGCTCTTGAGTCGATTGTAAATGTTATTGCCGGTGGATTCGCTTTGTTCAGTATCTACTTTGCTTCGCTGCCGCGGGATGAAAACCATCCTTATGGCCATGGAAAAATTGAATTTATTTCAGCGGGTTTCGAAGGCGGACTGATCCTGGTGGCCGGAGGGCTGATCATTGTTAACGCTACGCTGGCCTTTTTTAAACCACCGGTAATCCAGCACCTGGAAGCCGGTGTTTGGCTCTCGGCCTTTTCGGGAGCAGTGAATTTAATTATGGGGTATTACCTGGTTAAAACGGGCAACAAAAACAGTTCGGACCTGATGGTTGCCAACGGAAAACACCTGATGACCGATACCGTTAGCAGCATAGGACTGGTTGCCGGGTTGTGGCTGATTATTTTAACGGGATATTTATGGATTGATCATGTTCTGGCAATCCTGTTTGGATCCATTATCATTGGTACCGGTTTCGGAATATTGAAAAAGTCGGTTAACAGCCTGTTGGATGAAGCCGATTATGAAAAACTTTATTTACTGATACAGGAATTGCAAAAACACCGGAAAGCTAAATGGATCGACATCCATAACCTGAGAGTAATAAAATATGGTTCGAACCTGCATGTCGACTGTCATATCACGTTACCCTGGTATGATACGCTTGAAGCGGCACACTCCGAAGTAAACGCTGTGGAGCAACTTATCGGCGAAAGCCTGGGAAAAAATGTGGAGTTTTTTATTCATGCCGACCCATGTCTTATGCCAACATCATGCTCCATATGCCAGATAACTGAATGCGTTCACCGGCAGGCTCCATTTCAAAAAAAGATAATATGGGATATCACCAACATGCTGCCAAACAGGAAACATCAGTTATAAAGCCGTTGAAGCAACCGCTTTTTCAAATTGTGCTTTAAGTTCGGCCAGTGGAACCACTCCCGATTGCCGCCAAATTTGTTTTCCGTTTCGGAACAGGATAAAGGTGGGTACCCCATTAACCTGGTAAGCGCGGGCCGCATCGGAATTTTTATCCACATCAACTTTAATGATTTTACCTTTGGTACCTATGTCTGCCGCCAGTTGCTGAAGTACCGGCGCCATAGTTTTACATGGACCGCACCAGGTAGCGTGAAAATCGACCAGTAATGGTGTATCGGAATTAATTAAGTCCTGAAATTTCGACATTGGTTAATCGTAATCAATATTAGTAATATCGGGCGCTTTAACAGCGATGGTTTTCTCTTTACCCATGGCATTCTGCACTTTAAGAGTCATTGAATCGGTAACCGATGTTTCGAGCCATACAGTTCCCGACTTGCGGAAGACCTGAACAAAAAGTCCGAAGTTCTCCCTGAGAATCGATTCCAGTTCCTGAACCGTCATGGTATCGGAAACTTCAATGGAACCATTTACCATTTCATTATTAAGATCCATAAGAGGTACCGGTTCCTTAATCATAAACTTCCTGGAAGAGGGTTCTTTCTCTTCGTGAGGAATCTTAAAAAATTCCAATTTCAAAAATTCATAGAATTTCGAAAATTGATCCTGTACCTGTTGGGTAGTCAAGTCATTGCTTATTAATAGTTTCATAGTCAATTTATTTAAAAAAATAGTATATGTGATTAACGCTAAAATAAACAAGTTGTTTGTAGGGCAGCATGACCCGAGTCATGAGAACTGTGAAATACGTTTTGAATAATTAGTCAATCTGTTGATTTATAATCGACTAAATCAATTAACACTAATTTAACATACAATTAATGTTTTACCAACCTGTCCGGCTGACTTTTGCACCGTCTTCCATTAAAAACCGGAAGAACTAAAAAACCTAAAACAACTATGAGAAATTTACTGACATTATTAGCCGCATCGGCACTTTTAATTACCGCATGTGGTCAGGGGGGTGAAAAGCCTGCCGGACAGGAAGATGCCCTTAAGGGGGATGTAAAGATTGACGGATCGAGCACTGTTTATCCGATATCGGAAGCGGTGGCTGAAGAATTCCGGACTGTAGCTCCGGAAGTTAGGGTTACGGTAGGTTTATCGGGAACCGGTGGCGGATTTAAGAAATTCAGCCGTGGCGAAATCGATATAAATGATGCTTCACGAAACATCAAAGCTGAAGAAGCGGAAGCATGCACGGCCAACAACATCCAGTTTATTGAACTGGAAATTGCATATGACGGACTTACCGTAGTGGTAAACCCTGAGAACACCTGGGTTGATTACCTGACGGTAGCGGAACTTAAAAAAATGTGGGAACCTGAAGCACAGGGAACCGTGAAAAAGTGGAGTGAAATAAGGGCAGGATGGCCTGATACCGAATTCCGTTTATATGGAGCAGGAACCGAATCGGGAACCTATGATTATTTTACAGAGGCAATAGTAGGTAAAAGCCATAGCAGCCGGGGAGATTATACGGCAAGTGAAGATGACAACGTGCTGGTTCAGGGAGTTTCAACCGACAAGAATGGCCTGGCATTTTTCGGATATGCCTATTATGAAGAAAATAAAGCCAAGCTAAAGGTTGTTCCAATCGATGACCAGGATGATTCAAACGGCTCCGGACCTGTAGCACCTTCCATTGAAACTGTAAAAAACAAGAGTTACGCCCCACTTTCCAGGCCCCTGTTCATTTACGTAAATTCATCTGCTGTAAAGCGTCCGGAGGTAACAGAGTTTGTCAGGTTTTACCTGAGCCAGACTTCAAACATTGTACGTGAAGTAGGATTTATTCCTTTATCGGATGAGGAGTATTCCGGGCAGCAAAAGAAATTTGAAGATTTTATAACCAGCCACTCGAAGTAAGTTCAACTCATTATAAATACAGCAAAAGCATCCCATTAATACCGGGATGCTTTTGTAATTTCCGGTAACAATTAAATACCTTTACCGCCGGACCAGTACTAAGATAACCAATCATGTTCATGTTATCAGCATTATGAGCAAACAGTTCAGGGAAAAAATAATTGAATCGCTTCTCGGCCTGTGCGCGTTACTTACCGTGGTAACCACGGTGGGCATCCTTTATGTTCTGGTTACCGAAGCTTATTATTTTTTCAGTGAGGTTTCGATAGTTGATTTTTTAACCGACACCCAATGGACTCCGCTGTTTGCGGATAAACATTTTGGAATAGCCCCGTTACTAAGCGGAACCCTTTTAACTTCATTCATTGCCATCCTGGTTGCATTACCAACAGGGCTAACCATTGCTTTATATCTCAACGAATATTCATCGAGGCGGTTTAAAAATATTATCAAACCGATACTTGAAGTTCTGGCATCGGTTCCTACCGTGGTATATGGTTTCTTCGCTCTTACCGTAGTAACACCATTCCTTCAAAATATTTTTCCGAACATGTCGGGATTTAATTCCCTTTCGGCGGGTTTTGTGATGGGCATAATGATAATACCCTATGTATCGTCGTTGAGCGATGATGCCATCAGTGCCGTACCCAGGTATATCAGGGAGGGTTCGCTGGCATTGGGAGCAAACAGATTCCAGACAGCCTTCCGGGTTATCATTCCGTCTGCCTCGTCAGGAATAATTGTTTCAGCCATCCTTGCAATTTCACGCGCCATCGGAGAAACCATGATTGTAGCAATTGCTGCAGGGCAACAGGCCACGCTTACATTTAACCCATTGGTTCCTGTAGAAACCATCACTACGTATATAGTTAAGGTTAGTTTAGGCGACGTGGCGCATAATTCGCTTGAATACCGAACTATTTTCGCAGCAGGAATTACATTATTCGTTTTTACTTTTTTCCTCAATAATATCAGTCAGTTCCTGAATAAAAAGCTTCAGAAAAAGTATGTCTAACAATTTCATGAAAATAGCAAGGGTCAAAGACAAAGTATTTCAATACTTCGGTTTGTTCTGTACTTTTTTCGGACTGGTTATGCTGGCTATTTTTATTGCAAGCATTTTTAATGAAGGTATTTCAAGAATCAGCTGGGATTTTATAACAAGCTTTCCGTCGCGAAAGGCTGAAAAGGCGGGAATATTATCAGCGTTGGCCGGAACTTTGTGGATTATCGTAATCACAGCATTAATTGCAATTCCTATTGGTATTTATGCAGCTATTTATCTTGAGGAGTTTTCAAAAAAATCGCGTATTGGAAAAATTATTGAATTAAACATTACCAATCTGGCCGGTGTACCATCCATTATTTACGGATTGCTGGGTCTCGAAATATTTGGAAGGATTTTCAATATGGGCGGATCCATTTTAGCAGGCAGTTTCACACTGGCATTACTTATCCTGCCTATAATTATTGTGGCCACACGCGAAGCGGTTAAGGCAGTGCCTGTTTCACTTCGTGAAGCATCATTTGCTTTGGGAGCATCCAAAAGGCAAACCGTTAAGATGACTGTTTTGCCATCAGCCAGCAGCGGAATCATTACCGGAATTATTATTGCCATTTCAAGGGCCATTGGAGAGGCAGCGCCACTCATCGTTGTGGGTGCGCTGGCTTATGTTCCTTTTGTACCAACCACGCCAACATCGCAGTTCACCGTGTTACCCATTCAAATTTTCAACTGGGTATCGCGTCCGCAGGAGGCCTTTATCGTCAATGCATCAGCCGGAATTATTATCCTGCTTGGCATAACATTTCTGCTCAATGCTTTCGCTGTATATTTACGGATAAAGAGGAGTGTAAAGTACTAGCCAACTGGTTGCCGAAAAGTAATTACTTCTTTCAGGAATGGAGTTTTTCGAGTTTATAACCAACACCCCTGATGGTGGTAATAAATAAATTATTAAGCTTTTTGCGAAGCATACGGATATGCACATCCAGTGAACGGCTATCCTTGGCCCTGTAATTCTGACCCCATATTACGGACAAAATTTCTTTACGCCGGTATACTTTGCGTGGATTGGAGGCAAGCAAAAGCAATAATTCAAATTCCTTTTTTGGGAAAGTAATAGTATTCCCGTTGAAATATGCGTTATACCCTGCTTTATCAATAACCAGT
>CAZPKJ010000086.1:0-12268 GCA_964587075.1 uncultured Flavobacteriaceae bacterium
GGTTACAGATGGCTTGTCGTCGCCTCCTAAATACTTTTTTATGGATGCGGGCATTAATAAAAAAGGATATGATTTGCTCGAAACAGTAATTGAGAAAAACTGTATTCCTGTATCTCTTGAAACTTTTAAAAAAAACCATGAGGGTGGTCGGTACATCACACTCGACGTAAGGCCTGGTAAGGAATTTGCCAATGAGTTTATTCCGGGTTCCACACACATTGGGCTCGAAGGATCGTTTGCATCAATGGCAGGAACCATCCTGGATCCGGAAAAGCCTTTGTTATTAGTTTCGGAGAAAGGAAAAGAGCACGAGGCGGTACTCCGACTGGCAAGGGTAGGATTTGAAAATGTGGCAGGTTACCTGGAGGGCGGCATTCGAACGTGGAAAGCCGCGGGATATAAATTGGATTCGATTGAATCGGTATCGGCCGAAAAATTTGTTGACAGGTTTCAGTACAATTCATGTGTGGTGCTGGATGTACGAAATCCAGCTGAATGGGTACCGGGATTCGTTGCCGGGGCCAAACTGCTGGCACTTCCGCAACTGGAAGAGAAAACAGATCAGATCCCCCGCGATAAAACGTGTTTTGTGTATTGTGCGGGAGGTTACCGTTCCATGACTGCCGCGTCAATTCTCAAAAAACATGGCTTTACGGATGTAGTCAATATTGAAGGTGGAATGAACAAGCTTAAAAAAACTACAATTAATATCAAGCAACTCTCAGCTATTCCACAGTGAACTTACGCCCAAACTTTTGTTCCTTCGGTACAGTTTTTACACATCTCAATTTCACTGCGCGAACGCAACACCGATAAACGAAAATTGTAATACTCACGGTTATTCCAGATTTTATGAAATGAGGAAGATGATAAATCTCCCATCCGGTAATCGGCATCCTTATCAAAACAGCAGGGCACAATTTTACCATCCCACGTAATCACACAGGAGTGCCATAGCTTCCAGCAATGATTTAACAGGGCGTTTTTTATTTCCCATTTTCCATTTTTGTTTTTACGGTACCTCGAATATTTTTCTTTCGTTGGGATCAGGTCACTTCCGTTTTCATAATCGTAAATCTGCGCAGTTTTAAAAGCTACTTCATCAACACCCAGTTCTCTGGCTAAATTTTCGACTTCATCCAGCTGGTGCTCATTGGGTTTTACTACCAGGAACTGAAAAATAATATGTGGGGTAGACGATTTTAATTTGCGCTTCCAGTTTACAATGTTCTTTGTTCCTTCAATAACCTTTTCAAGTTTACCACCTACACGATAACTCTCATAAGTTTCCTGGGTAGTGCCGTCAATTGAAATGATTAACCGGTCGAGACCCGATTCAACGGTCTTGCGAGCATTTGTTTCGTTCAGGTAATGTGCGTTGGTTGATGTTGCTGTATATATTTTTTTCGAACAGGCATACTTTACCAGTTCAAGAAAATCCGGATTTAAATAGGGTTCCCCCTGAAAATAAAAAATCAGATACATCAGGTCTTTTTCAATCTCGTCAATAATTTTTTTGAAAAATTCCGGCTCAAGCATTCCGGTGGGCCGCGTAAATGATCTTAATCCGCTCGGACATTCCGGACACCGTAAATTACAAGAGGTGGTAGGCTCAATGGAAACAGCCATGGGCATTCCGCGGTGAAGATTCCTGCCGGTCCACTTCGATAAAAGATAACTTCCCGTAACCTTCGACGCGTTCCAGATACGCCGGGTGGTTAAATGGCGGCTCATATTTATTAAATCGGGGAGGTTCCTGTTCATCTGTACACCAAAGTTCAAATATAAGGAACCAAAATCGACTCATTATAAATTACTAAAAATCAGTCATATATAGTTTTATTTAAAATTAGTATAAATAAAAAAAGTACTTTTGCACCTATGAAATCCATGGTGGAAACCGAACAGGAAATAGTTGATGAGTTTGAACTTTTTGATGACTGGGCCGATAAGTACACGTATATCATCGAATTGGGTCAAAAACTGGGTCCGCTGGATGAGCGTTATAAAACCGACGAATTCCGGATTAAAGGTTGCCAGAGCAGTGTTTGGTTGCATGCGTACACAAAAGATGGCCTGGTTCATTTTGAGTCGGATTCGGATTCTACTTTTGTGAAGGGCGAAATAGCATTACTGATACGGGTATTATCAGGCAGAACACCTGACGAAATTATCAGCACCGATCTGGGTTTTATCGACAAGATTGGATTACGTCAGCACATTGCGGTTACCCGTGCCAATGGCTTGGCGGCCATGATCAAACAAATGAAGCTTTACGCTGTTGGTTTAAAAGCCACAGGAGTTAATCAAAATTAATATGACCACTGATAAGCCGATAACGGAAGATATTAAACCACTGGAGGAAAGGGTAGTGGATGTGCTTAAAACCTGTTATGATCCCGAAATACCGGTTAATATTTATGACCTGGGATTAATTTATGAGGTAAAAGTTAATGAGGGTAATGACGTTTATGTAAAAATGACACTCACCTCACCCGCTTGCCCGGTAGCGGAAACACTGCCTCCTGATGTTGAAAATAAAATTAAGGAACTTCCCGATGTGAATAGTGCGAAAGTCGAAATTACTTTCGACCCGCCGTGGGATAAGGAGATGATGAGTGAAGAGGCACGGCTTGAGTTGGGTATGTGGTAGGAGAAATAAATTAAAAATTAAAAATTAACGATTAAAAATTAAGGGTTGAAGAATTGTGTTGTTTGATTGTGCTGTGGATTATTTCTGCAGTCTTTCATTTACAGTTTTCCTTTAGTGACTCATAACATCTGACTCATGTCTGAAATACAAAATAAAGTAGCCGAAAGCGGATTGATTTCAATCGATCTTGCCGGCTTTTACCAGAATGGTGAACGGGTATTTATAGATATCAGGAGTTTATTGGTTGAGGATTTTCTGTTACGCGAGAAGGATTTCCGTGAGTATGTTAAGAATCATGACTGGAGCCGCTATGATGGGAAATTTGTCGCGGTTGGATGTTCAAATGACGCTATAATACCGGTATGGGCATATATGCTATTAACCGCCTCATTGGAGCCTTTCGCTAAAAAAGTTATTGTTGGAACACCTGAAATTCTTGAAAATATTTTATTCATAGAATCTATATCGAAGTTAAATCCCGATAACTACAAGGGGCAGCGTGTTGTAATAAAAGGTTGTGGTGATATTGAAGTTCCGCCTGCTGCTTTTGCCGAAATCACCCGTCTTTTGCGGCCGGTTGTAAAAAGTATCATGTATGGTGAACCCTGTTCAACCGTACCGGTATATAAGTCGAAATAATTTATCCATTTTTTGAAAATAATATCAGTTTTTTATCGCTGATAAACTCTTTCTGTTACTTGTGAAAATAAGTCCGTGGTATTTGGTTTAACGGTTATTGTTTAACTTAGGCCGCTTGAACAAACAACACCTGTGATATCAATCGGGAAACTAAAATTGCTGGCCGGACCCCTTGCGGCTATTCTGATCATGTCGTTTGCCGACCTTGACCCGGGAAGGCCCGAGGTTACCAGAATGGCTGCAGTTACCGTTTGGATGGCTATATGGTGGCTTACCGAAGCAGTACACCTGGCAGTTACGGCTTTGGTTCCATTTGTGTTTTTACCTTTGCTTGGTATTGCTGATCCGAAAGATGTAGCTTTTCAATATATGGATCAGATAATTTTCCTGTTCATCGGTGGGTTTCTCATATCTTTTGCTATTGAACGATGGGGATTGCACGAACGAATTGCATTGCGGATTCTGATGATTGTTGGTACACGCAACGACAGGATTTTAATGGGGGTTATGATCACCTCTTTCTTGATTTCCATGTGGATTTCCAATACAGCTACCGTTATGATGCTCATATCGGCTGTGCTTGCCATAACGTATATGACCGAACAAATTAATCCCGGTTCAAATGACCATAGTGGTTTTTCCAAGGCACTCCTGATAGGTCTGGCATACTCGGCAACACTGGGTGGAATGGCTACTTTGGTTGGAACACCTCCGAATATGGTTTTTATCAGGGCCTATACCGAAGCCTATCCCGAACGTAACGACATGTCGTTTGCAACCTGGTTTGCAATTGGTTTTCCCGTTGCCCTTCTATTGCTGGTGATTTGCTTTTTTATAATCAGAAAAATATTTATTCCAAAAGTTATCGATAAAGTGCTTGAAAAGGATTACTTCGGCAATGCTTACAAGCGGCTGGGTGCGTTTACCTTTGAGCAGAAAGTAGTATCGGTTGTTTTCATTTCAACAGCTGTGTTATGGTTTACCCGCGCCGACATTGATTTTGGATTTTTCCGTTTGCCGGGATGGAGTAACTTGTTTGCCAACCCTGCTTATATACAGGATAGTACCGTTGCTGTTATAATGGCCCTGATACTTTTTGTTTTTCCATCGAAAAATGAAAAGGGAAACTCATTGCTGAGCTGGAATGAAGCAGCCAAGCTTCCTTTTGATATCATTTTACTGTTCGGCAGCGGATTTGCGCTGGCCAAGGGTTTTGATACATCGGGGTTGAGCGACTGGATGGCAGGACAACTCGAAATATTTAAAGGCACAAGCCCGTTGGTAATGATATTCAGCCTGGCCGTTATAGTTTGTATCATCAGTGAATTTGCCTCCAACGTTGCAAGTATACAATTAGTCATTCCGATATTGATTGCATTTCAGCGCGAACTCGATTTACACCCACTCATGCTGATGATCCCGGCAACACTGGCCGCATCCACAGGATTTATGCTTCCGGTGGCAACCGCACCAAATACCATTGTTTTCGGGAGCCGTAAAATTCATGTAAACGACATGGCTAAGGCCGGCTTCTTCATGGATCTCGCGGGCATTCTGGTAATCACATTATTTGCCTTTTTGTTATTATCCTGACAGTCACATTTTAATGTGTAAACAGGAGGAATGTGACGTGCGTTTTTTATAAAAATCATAACTTGCACCCTTTAAATCAAGATAAACCCATAAAATACTTAAATTCAAATGATTAAGAGAATCTCAATTTTATTTATTTCCCTCTTACTGCTTACCGGAGTTGTTTCGAGAGCCGACGAAGGAATGTGGCTTCCTTTACTGTTAAAGAAGCTCAATGAGGGCGACATGCAGGCCAAAGGCCTCAAACTTACAGCCGATGATATTTACCATGTAAATAAATCGAGTCTTAAGGATGCAATCGTTCACTTTGGTGGTTTTTGTACCGGTGAAATGATATCGTCGGATGGATTGATTTTAACCAATCACCATTGCGGATTTGATGCCATTCAATCAAACAGTACAGTCGAAAATGATTACATAACCAATGGATTTTGGGCCATGACCCGCGATAAGGAATTACCAAATCCGGGGTTGTTTGTGCGTTACCTTATCCGTATTGATGATGTAACCGAACAGGTACTGGCTGAACTTCCTAAAGATGTTGCCGAAACAGCTCGTATGGGTGAATTGCAGAAAATATTTTCTAAAATCACCAAGGAAGCCAAAGGTGAAACCCATTACGAAGTTGAAATTCGTCCGTTTTTTAATGGCAATGAATTTTACATGTTCACATATGAACGGTTCAATGATGTAAGACTTGTTGGGGCGCCTCCCAATTCAATTGGATCATTTGGCGGAGATACCGACAACTGGATGTGGCCGCGACACACCGGCGACTTTTCACTCTTCAGGGTGTATTGTGGTAAAGATGGCAAGCCTGCTGAATATTCAACCGAAAATATTCCTTATCAGCCAAAGCATTTTCTTCCGATTTCAACATCGGGAATTCAGCAAAATGATTTTACCATGACCTTTGGCTATCCCGGCCGTACCGATCGTTACCTTACTTCACATGGTGTTAAACAGGCTACCAATGTAACCAGTCCCGCAATTGTTAAGATCCGTACCGAAAAGCTTGATATCATGAAAGAAGATATGGATGCAAGCGACAAAGTACGTATTCAGTACGCTTCAAAATACGCGCAAACATCCAATTACTGGAAGTATTTTATTGGCCAGACAAAAGGTTTGAAAAGAATGCGGGTTGCTGAACAAAAGGCAAAGGAAGAAGCAGCATTTCAGGCCTGGGCCGATGCCGATCCGGCACGAAAAGTCATCTACGGAAGTGTAATGGAAGGATTGAGGAAAACCTATGATGATTTAGGTAAATATGCCCTTATAAGAACATATCTGAACGAAGCGATAACCAGGGGCCCCGAAATTTTAATCTTCGCATATTCACACCGTGATTTAGCCAAAGTTCTTGAGAATAAGGAGAGCAAATCTGAAGACATCAGCAAGGCAACCTCATTGCTTAAAGAAAGAGCCAAAGATTTCTACAAGGAATACAATCCTCCAACCGATGAAAAACTGGTAGCAGCTTTAATGGAACTGTATTACAATGAAGTCCCAAAAGATCAGCACGCCCCGGTATTCGCCGAAATACAATCAAAGTATAAGGGTGATTTTGTGAAATACGCACAGGAAATGTTTAAAAAGTCGGTATTTGCATCGGAAGATAAATACCATGCATTCCTTTCGAAACCTTCCTTGAAGACTTTGTCGAAAGATCCGGCATATCATGCCATCAATTCAATTCTCGACCACTACAATGCCAACTACCGGAGTGATGTTTCAAAAATCAACACGGAGCAGGGTGCCTACAACAGGCTTTACCTGGCAGGCTTGCGCCTGATGCAACCCGACCGCAAGTTCGCACCTGACGCCAACAGCACCATGCGTTTAAGCTATGGTACCGTGAGGGATTACTATCCGATGGATGGGGTTTATTATAAGTATTTCACTACAGCTGACGGTATCCTCGAAAAGATGGATAACGAAAACAAAGAATTTAAAGTTGACCCTAAACTGGAATCGTTAATACTTAAAAAAGATTTTGGCTCATATGGTAAAGATGGCAAGATGCCGGTTTGCTTTATCAGTGATAACGATATAACCGGTGGTAATTCGGGTTCACCAGTTATAAATGGTAAGGGAGAGTTGGTTGGACTTGCCTTTGATGGAAATTGGGAGGCTATGAGCGGCGATATTGCTTACGACCCCGAATACAAAAGAACCATCAGTGTGGATATTCGTTATGTTTTATTTATAATCGACAAGTATGCAGGCGCCGGTCATTTGATTAAAGAAATGAAACTGGTAAACTGATAAATTTATCACAAGTAAAAAAGGGATGATATTTATATCATCCCTTTTTTGTTTCAGGCCGGAAATGGTTTTTAAATTCTGTTTACTGTTTTCGCAACAGCTTAATAGCTTTTTGTACACCATCACACAGCCCGTCTATTTCTTCAAAGGTGTTATAAAACATAAATGAAGCGCGTATAGTACCAGGAATATTAAAACGAGCCATTACCGGCTCGGTACAATGATGTCCGGTCCGTACGGCAATACCCATGGTGTCAAGATACATACCGGCATCGAGCGCATTTACACCATCAATAATAAATGAAACCAGGCACGCTTTATTTTTTGCTGTACCAATCATTCGTACATGTTCAATGGCAGCCAGCTTAGCCGTGGCATACTCCAGTAACTCCTGTTCATGTTGTGACGCCAGTTCACGGTCGGTGCCGTTCAGGTAATCAATAGCTGTACCGAAACCAATTACATCAGCAATATTAGGTGTGCCTGCTTCAAATTTAAAAGGTACTTCATTGTATGTGGTTTTTTCGAAACTTACCGAATGAATCATTTCGCCACCACCCTGGTAAGGAGGCATTGACTCGAGCAGGTTCAGTTTGCCATACAAACAGCCAATTCCGGTAGGACCAAACATTTTATGACCCGAAAATGCAAAGAAGTCGCAGTCAAGATCAGTTACATCTATTTTTTCGTGAGCAACAGCCTGTGCACCATCAATTAATACAGGAATATTTTTAAGGTGTGCCTTACGGATAATTTCCTTTACGGGATTGATGGTTCCAAGCGAATTGGAAGTGTGAACGAGTGCAACGATTTTCGTTTTTTCAGTAAGCAGTTTATCAAATTCATTCATGATTAATTCTCCCGAATCATTCATGGGTATTACTTTCAAAACGGCTTTTTTATCGTTGCACAAAATTTGCCAGGGCACAATATTGCTATGGTGTTCCATGGCGCTGATAAGGATTTCATCGCCTGCATGTATGAATTTTTTTCCGAAAGATGAAGCTACCAGGTTAACAGATCCGGTTGTACCGGAAGTAAAAATAATTTCCTGTTCCGAAGAGGCATTAATGAAATCGCGGACTTTTATTCGAACATCATCATAGGCCTGTGACGCCTTTTGACTCATAAAATGAACGCCCCGGTGTACGTTGGCGTTGTAGTGGGTATAATAGTTTGAGATGGCATCAATTACAGCAGAAGGCTTTTGTGAAGTGGCCGCATTATCCAGGTAAACCAGTGGTTTGCCATGGGCGGTTTCATTCAGTAAAGGAAAATCACGCCTTATTTTTTTTACATCGAAAAGTGATTTTACAGAAGTAGCCATGGTTTATCAGTATTACAAACCATTATCGGTTCAGTTTATGCTCGGCCAGCATTTGCAGGTGCTGCCGCAAATCGGCTATCTTAATATTGTTTAACACATCACTTGCAAAGGCAATGTTAAGCAGGGCTTTGGCTTTTTGTTCCCCAATACCCCTGGCCCTCAGATAAAACAACGCATCCTCATCCATTTGTCCGATAGTAGCTCCGTGGGTACACTTTACATCGTCGGCATAAATTTCCAACTGGGGTTTCGTATTCAATTGGGCTTCATCCGACAGAAGAATATTTTTATTCGACTGATAGGCATTGGTTTTTTGAGCGTCCTCTCTTACAAACACTTTGCCATTAAATACTCCCGTGGAGCTTCCATTCAAGATTCCTTTATACAACTCATTGCTGAAGCAATGTGGTTTTGCGTGGTCAACCAGTGTATGATTGTCAACAAGTTGATTCGAATGTGGAATGTACAGTCCGAAAAGATGCGAAGTGCAATTCTCATCATTGAGTTTAATATGCAGGTTGTTTCTTACCAGGGCACCGCCAAGTGTTATGGTTACCGTATCGAATGTGCTGTTGCGTTCCTGGATAACCTGTGTAAAATTTATATGTGAATCGAGCTCCGACTCAAGTTGCGCATTTACCAGTTCAACATGTGCTTGTTCGGCAACTAAAATTTCGGTCACACAGTTTGCAAATCCGTTTTTAACTTCGGTGGCTGAGTGAAAGCTTTGAACAAGCGATATCTTTGAGTTCTTTTCGGCGACAACCAGTACCCTGACAGAAGAAACACCCTGTTCACTTCCCGTTGAATTGAAATGCATGAAATGAACCGGGAAATCAACAATTGTTCCTGGCGACAAGTGAATAAAAAGTCCATCCTCCGCGAAAGCGGTATTTAATGCAACAAAAGCTTCATCATTAAATTCAGCAATGTTACCCAGATGTTTGCGCATAACCTGGTTGCTGACAGAGGAAATTATATTACTGATGATAAAATTAGTCACTTCGGGTAGCTGATCCGATAAGTGCTCAAGGAACAACCCATTTTCAAAAACAAGAACCCGTGCCTTTGAGCCTGCCATACGGTGCTGGTCGACCAGGTTGGATGTAACTCTGGATGCAGCCTGACGGTGATTGAATTCAAGATTGTTTGCAATAATGCTGTTTACATTGGTGTATTTCCATTCCTCATGTCTGGTAGTAGGAAAGCCAAGCTTATTAAAAGACTCCAGCGCTTTTTCGCGAAGGCCGGCAAAAGCATCGGATTGTTTATTTGCTGTGTTCAGTTGAGGAATTAATTCTTTGGTAGTATTCACGGGGAATGTAATGTTAATTGGAGTTGCAGCAGGTAAAATCTACAGAGTGAATTCCGTATTATTAAATATTTTATATTTGGTTTAGTTAGCCGGGTACCTTTTCAAGGCTCTCACGAATCCAGTCGTAACCTTTTTCCTCCAGCTCCAGGGCCAGTTCCTTGGTGCCCGATTTCACTATTTTACCTTTGTATAATACATGAACAAAATCGGGAACAATATAATCGAGTAATCTTTGATAATGTGTTATCACCACAAACGACCTTTTACCATCGCGCAATGCGTTAACACCATTTGATACAATACGAAGCGCGTCTATGTCGAGACCTGAATCAGTTTCATCCATAATAGCCAACCTGGGTTCAAGCATGGCCATCTGAAAAATCTCGTTACGTTTTTTCTCACCACCGCTGAATCCCTCATTCACCGAACGTGCGGTCATCTGTTTATCCATCTCAACAAGCTTCATTTTCTCTTTCATCATTACCAGAAATTCCTTTGAATCGAGAACAGGCAGGTTGTTTGCTTTTCGTATTTCATTAACCGCGGTTTTCAAAAAATTGGCATTACTAACGCCAGGTATTTCCACCGGATATTGAAAAGCGAGGAAAATGCCTGCTCTGGCACGGTCTTCGGGCGACATTTCCAGCAGGTCATGGTTTTCGTATTGTACTTCTCCTCCGGTTACGGTATAATGATCCCGGCCGGCCAGCACCGATGCCAAAGTGCTTTTACCCGAACCATTAGGTCCCATAATTGCATGCACTTCGCCAGGCTTTACTTCCAAATTTAAGCCATTCAGAATTTGTTTGTCTTCTATACTGGCAGAAAGATTTTTAATTGATAACATTTATTTTTGTTTAACGTAATTTATGTGTGACAAGCCGAAAATAACAAGTGTTCAAATTGTAATATATTTATCTTTCGGCAATAATTGATATAGCTGTTTGGATGATTTTCTGATTTTATCCCGTACTTCAAAATGCTTATAAATTTTTCGCTGGTTTGATTCCCGGGAGATGTTTTTAATTTTATTCTTTTTGTTTTTTTACTTTAATATATTCCAATAAATGAATTCAGTAATGTCATAATTGAAAAGGTCTTAAAAAGAAATAACAGTTGTTATAATTCCGATTGACCTCTTATCACTAATTACCTATGAACTTTGCTCTTCACTTATCACCCTACACTGCCTTCAAGCGAAATAGCCAGTAACTTTTGTGCCTCTACAGCAAATTCCATGGGTAGCTGGTTGAAAACTTCCTTGCAATATCCGTTTACTATCAATCCAATAGCATCCTCATTGGAGATTCCGCGTTGGTTGCAGTAAAATATCTGATCTTCGCCAACCTTTGAAGTAGTAGCTTCATGTTCGACGCGTGCAGTTTTGTTATGAACTTCCAGATAAGGAAACGTATGTGCACCGCATCGGTCGCCAAGCAGCAGTGAGTCGCACTGACTGAAATTACGGGCATTATCGGCTCGGTTATTTATTTTTACCAGTCCGCGGTAACTGTTATTGCTTTTACCGGCACTGATACCTTTCGAAACAATGGTGCTTTTGGTATTCTTGCCTATATGAATCATCTTGGTACCTGTATCGGCCTGTTGCCGGTTGTTGGTAACTGCTACCGAATAAAACTCACCGGTGGAGTGGTCGCCCTTCAAAATTACACTAGGGTATTTCCAGGTTATTGAAGAGCCGGTTTCAACCTGAGTCCAGCTTATTTTAGAATAATCACCAAGGCAAATTCCGCGTTTGGTTACAAAATTATAGATACCGCCCTTGCCTTCTTTGTCGCCCGGGTACCAGTTTTGAACGGTAGAATATTTTACCTGCGCACCTTTGTGTGAAATAATTTCAACAACAGCAGCGTGCAACTGATTTTCATCCCGCATAGGAGCGGTACAACCTTCGAGGTAGCTAACATACGAATCGTCTTCGGCGACAATAAGTGTACGTTCAAACTGACCGGTGCCCGCCGAGTTAATCCTGAAGTAGGTTGAAAGCTCCATCGGGCAGCGGACACCTTTGGGAATAAAACAAAAAGAACCATCGCTGAATACTGCGGAGTTTAATGCGGCGTAATAATTATCGGTAGGCGGTACTACTGAACCTAAATACTTTTTAACCAGTTCGGGGTGTTCTTTAACAGCTTCACTGAACGAGCAAAAGATAACACCCAGCTCTGCCAGTGCTTCACGAAAAGTTGTTTTCACCGAAACACTGTCAATAACCGCGTCGACTGCAACATTGGCCAGTCGTTTTTGTTCCTGTAACGAAATTCCGAGTTTTTCGAAAGTAGCCCGTATTTCCGGATCAAGTTCATCAAGGCTGTTCAATACTTTTTTTGGTTTTGGAGCCGAATAATAAATAATGTCCTGAAAATCTATTTTCGGATAATGAACATTAGGCCATGTTGGTTCGGACATCGTTAGCCAATGACGAAATGCTTTCAGCCTCCATTCAAGCATC
>CAZPKJ010000087.1:0-12222 GCA_964587075.1 uncultured Flavobacteriaceae bacterium
TCCTTTCAGGGAGCCGCTTTCATTCATAGAAAGTATGGATGGAAGTTTGGTGTACCGGCTTATGTGCTGGCAGCTTTTGTTGGGTATAGCCGCATAGAAGGCTACGACGACCGGCATGACCTGTATGATGTTGTTGGCGGAGCGTTGGTTGGCACCGGCAGCAGCGTCCTTTTCACGAAACGTTTTGATCGGAAAAGTGCCGATCTAAGCTTATCCATGTCGAAAAACACTTTTATTGTCGGATTCCGGATGAAGTTTCAATAGTTACCGGGATGGATTTAATTTAACGGATGACTGCAGTCATTATATGGTTGTTTCGTTTGTTTACCTATTTTTGCAGAAACAGCTGAAGAGTTATATTCAAGGAACACCCTGTCTGAATATTAAATTAAGAAATAATAAAGTAAAAATTTATTTTCTTATGTTTAAACAAATATTGCTTTTAATAATTATAGTAACGGTGGTGGTGTCGTGCAGGAAAATTAAGCATGAAACCGTTCAGCATACCAATGCTCAAAAATTAATTGTTAAGTCCGACAATTTAACGCCCGGGGTTAACGTCACCGAATTCACACTGATTTCTAATACTTCAAAACCCGATAAGAGTATCGGACTAGGTGTAATTGAAGAATTCAAAAAGCTGTCCGCAGCAATGCTTACCCGGGATTCAGTCTCTCTCAGCGACCTCTTAAGTGCCAGGTTTGTTTATCATGCCCCTGGCCGGTTTTATCAGAGACCTGAATTTATTAAGTTTCATATATCATCACCCGACACCATAATGAATGTTGATTATTCAAATGTAACCATGCAGTATTTCGACAGTCTTGCTTTAGTAACCAGTATCAAAAAAGTTACTTACAAAGGATATGTTACGGACTCTGTTTATATCATGAATGACCGGTTTGATGAATTTTCGAACAGTGCGGTGTATATAAAAGAAACAGGAAACTGGAAGTTGCTTTCACTCTTTGAAATCATAACCGGCTCAACACATCCAACATCTGTTCTGAAAAATCCGGTTAAACCGGATACTTCATTCATTGGACCTGTAATACCCACAGGAATATATTAATTTAATTATCCGGTGAGCCTGCTTCTTTCCAAAGCCATTTGATTCCGGGTACAGGTATCGTGACAATGGGGGTGTTACGGCACTTTAATTTTTCAAAAAGTTTGATATTCAATCGCTTATAATAACGATTGTGATGCTGTTTTAGCATGTTTATTTACGTTTTGTATTGCAGCCACTTTTTTGTTTCTTTATATAAACTTAAAACTTTATATTATGAAAAAACAAACAATTTTAAATGGGATCTTAATCGCAGTTATTGGGGTGTTGTTGTTTTATATCCGGATTTCTGCCGATTCACATCAAACTGAATTATTAATTCCGGTCCCATCGCCCGGTCCTGCCTCCGGATGTGCCTTTGATCAGATTGGTGGATTTGCACAAGCGGTTCCCGTGCAAAGAACTACGGCCGGAGCTTATGCTGCCGCATATCAAACTTTTGCGGAAAGAAACAGTAGTACCACCCTGGGAGGTGTTATCAGCAAGGCAGCATTAGACTCGCTGTTTTGTGGCGGCAATTATAATGGGTTGGCTTACCGATTGGCTATGGACCCTTCAGGAAAGTTTGGGCCGGCAAACGCTGTTTTCATTGTTATAGGAGGTGTTAATGTGCAAAATAATAGTATTGTATCGCAAAGCGGTAATTATTACACAACCAATTTATGGTGTCCTCCAAGTTGTATGACATTCTAGACTACCCAAAGTGCGTTTCATTTTGATTTATATGCAGCCGGATCAGGAATGATCCGGCTGCATTTATTTATTTCTGAAAGGCGACAATAATCATAGATTCCCGGTACGGCTTTTTATAGCTTGGCGACTTAATGGTAAAAAATAACGGTTATTATGAACATTAAAATATTTGATGCATTCCAAATGCTCAAAGAAAAAGAAGACTTCAATGTTATTAGAAACAACATTGATAAGGACGCGGTATTTAAAGGGACCAATTTATGGGTACTCATTTTCGCGATTTTAATAGCTTCTTTAGGATTGAATGTTAATTCAACCGCCGTTGTAATTGGAGCCATGTTAATTTCACCTTTAATGGGACCCATTATGGCAGTGGGTTTTGGAGTAGCTGTTAATGATTTGCCCCTAATTAAAAAAGCCGCGTCCAACTACCTTTTTTCGATGCTGGTCGGACTAATTGCTTCCACCCTATATTTTATTGCAACTCCAATTCAGGACGCCCATTCCGAAATACTGGCGCGCACTTTCCCAACCATTTATGATGTAATGATTGCGTTATTTGGCGGGTTCGCAGGGATCATTGCCTATTCAAGTAAACAGAAAGGTAATGTAGTTGCAGGCGTTGCTATTGCCACGGCCCTCATGCCACCACTTTGTACCGCCGGGTATGGCCTGGCTACATTACAGTTCAGCTATTTTTTTGGCGCGTTTTACCTGTATCTGATAAATAGCGTATTTATAGCTACCGCTACAATCATAACGGCTTATGTCGCTAAATTCCCCATTAAAAAGTATGAGAACCCTGCTGATGAAAAAAGAGAGAAACGAATTATCATTGCAGTAGTTGTGTTAACATTAATTCCCAGTTTGTATCTGGGATATTTAATTGTTGAAAGGAAAAAATTTACTGATCGGGCAAACAGATTTATTGAATCGGAAGCAACTATTCCAAACAACTATTTACTTAAGAGTGACGTCGATCCGAAAAGTCGCAAAATAACTTTGGTTTTCGGGGGACAGGAAATCACAAAACAACAGATTCAGGAACTGGAGACAAGAACTAAATATTATGATTTGACGGGCATAAGTCTGGTGGTTAAACAAGGGTTTTCATTAAAAGATGAAAATATTTCCAGTGTAAAATTAAACAGGCAAACCCTGGCACTTGCCGACGCTGAAATTGAGCTGAAAATATTAAGGTCAAAGTTCGACAGTATTGCAGATTTTATTGCACTTCAGCGAAAAGTAAGCTCAGAGCTAAAGATTCAATACCCCCTTCTGGTTCATGCCGGTTTTAGTAAACAATTGACTGATACCGGTTCAACCCGGAGTATGGTAGTGTCGGCCATGTTGGTTTTTAATCAGGTCCCCGATTCGGGACAAAATGAAGTATTAAGAAAATGGATTAAGGCGAGAATGGAAGCCGACAGCGTTAGCCTTATTGTCGCACAATCGGTTTTATCACCTGTAAAATAATTTTTTTTGCAAACGTGGTTTATTAATTTACATCTGCTTTGTGACCGGCATTTAAATGAAATTTGGTTAGCTCCTCTTTTTTTAGTATATTTTCGGGGTTTTCGCAGCAATTGAAGCATTTATTTATTTCATGCTCTTCACCACATACAGCTAAGTTGCAGTGATATATCCGTAAAGAAAATTGCGTATTTTCCTGATTCGTCCAGGTGTTTGATATGGCCGGATCCCGGGAGTAAAATCCGGTTTATGAACCAGGGGATTCACCTCGTGTCATGGAAACAGTTTAAGGTTTTATTTACATTCTTTGCTCAAAATAAATTTAATATCTAATTTGGCTTAATAATTTATAATAGTTTATGGAACAAACCATACAGAACATAAAACTTGATTTTTTAACTTTAGATGACTACCAGGAATTGAAAAGCGCTATGATAAGTGCTTACCGGTCGATGCCATCGTCATACTGGAAGGAACATCATATTGAAACTTTATTGCGGATTTTTCCCGAAGGACAGGTTGTTCTGAAAGTTAATGGTAATATAGCCGGGTGTGCCTTATCTATCATTCTTGACATGGATAAGTTCGAAGAGAACCATACATTCCGTGAAATTACCGGCAATTACACATTCAGCACACATGACAAACACGGAGATACCTTATATGGAATAGATGTTTTTATCAAGCCTGAATTCAGAGGGCTCCGTCTGGGCCGCCGCTTGTACGACTATCGTAAAGAACTTTGTGAAAAACTGAATCTTAAATCAATATTGTTTGGGGGGCGTATCCCAAATTATCACAATTATGCCGATGAGCTGAGCCCTAAGGAATATATTGCCAAGGTTCGCTTACGCGAGATACATGATCCGGTATTGAATTTCCAGCTTTCCAACGATTTTCAACCAATAAAAGTGCTGAAAGGCTACCTTGAAGGTGATGAGTACTCTATGGAGTATGCTGTTTTGTTGAAATGGGTGAATATTTATTATCAAAAACCTACCAAAAAAGCGGCTATCCCTAAAAAAGTTGTCAGGCTTGGTTTGATCCAATGGCAGATGAGGTCATATAAAAACCTGGAAGATGTGATGGGTCAGGTTGAGTATTTTGTGGATGCCCTCAGCGGATATCAGAGTGATTTTGCATTGTTCCCGGAATTTTTTAATGCACCGTTAATGGCTGAATACAATCACCTGAGTGAAGCGGAAGCAATAAGGCGCCTTTCGGAATATACAGACCCAATCGTAAAAGAACTCACCAAGCTGGCAATCTCTTATAATATAAATATCATTACCGGCAGCATGCCCGAAATGTTAAAGGATTCACTATACAATGTTGGATATATTTGCAGAAGGGATGGTACTGTCGAGCGTTTCGAGAAATTACATGTTACACCCGATGAGGCCCGTATCTGGGGGCTCAAAGGCGGATCAACATTAAAGGCTATTGATACCGATTGCGGTAAAATCGGAGTGCTTATTTGCTACGATGTCGAATTTCCGGAATTATCAAGGCTCCTGGCCGATGAAGGGATGAATATCTTGTTTGTTCCTTTTCTTACCGATACACAAAGTGGTTATTCGCGAGTTCGTTTCTGTGCCCAGGCACGCGCCATCGAAAATGAATGTTATGTAGCTATTGCCGGAAGTGTTGGAAACCTGCCTAAAGTCCATAATATGGATGTTCAATATGCCCAGTCCATGGTGTTTACGCCCTGCGATTTTCAATTCCCGTTTAATGGGATAAATGCCGAAGCCACACCGAATACCGAAATGATCCTTATTTCAGATGTCGACATCGATCAATTAAGGGAACTGCATAGTTACGGATCTGTTAAAAACCTCAAGGACCGGCGTAAAGACCTGTATGATTTAAGAAGAGTGTTGTAAATAAGTTTTTAAAAGCCCCGGCAACTAAACTAAAAAATTCATTTACAATGATACCTTTGATCTGGTTTTGTTCCTTTACCCGGAATTCAGCTAATGCGATGAAATCGTTTCCTATGCCATAACCTAACCACATTCCGGCACTATGACTACAGCTATTATTATTACATTTTGCGTTTTACTCCTGATCGCCTATTTTTTTGATCTTACTTCATCCAAATCGAAGGTCCCTGCAGTCATTTTCCTCTTACTATTGGGGTTTTTAGTCAGACATCTTACCATGCTGCTCAAAATAGAACTGCCCGATTTCTCGGGAATTTTACCGATACTGGGAACTATCGGACTTATCCTGATAGTGTTGGAGGGTTCACTGGAACTGGAATTGCATAAGTCGAAACTCGGGTTAATTACCAAATCATTTTTTGGAGCCATGCTACCCTTGTTTGCTTCAGCTTTCCTGTTTGCATACATGTTTCAGAATTTCGGTGGTTACTCTTTCAAAGATAGTCTCACCAATGCGATACCATTTTGCATTATCAGCAGCGCTATTGCAATCCCCAGTGTGCGAAATCTCGGAAAATCCCGCAAGGAATTTGTGATTTATGAGAGCAGCTTGTCGGATATTCTTGGGGTAATATTCTTTAATTTTGTAGCACTTAACGCAGTTATTAACGGAACTTCGTTTACCAACTTCGGCATTCAGATTTTAATTATCATGCTGGTGTCGTTTATTGCAACCATGTTGCTGTCGTTTTTATTAAGCCGCATCGATCACCATATCAAATTTGTTCCGATTATTCTACTGGTAATTTTAATTTATGAAATCTCAAAAGTATACCATCTCCCGGCTCTTGTATTTATTTTGTTTTTTGGTTTATTTATTGGCAACATCGACGAATACCGGAATGTTAAATGGATTAAATGGTTTCATCCCGAAATCCTGAACAAGGAGGTTCATAAGTTTAAAGAAATTACCATTGAGGCAACCTTTGTGGTAAGGTCACTGTTTTTTCTCCTGTTCGGTTATTTACTCGAAACAGCCGAAATTATAAATACAAAAAGCCTGATTTGGGCATTGGTTATTGTAGTGGTGATTTTTATTTTCCGTTTTGTTCAGTTGAAGTTTTCCGGCCTTCCGATGCGGCCTCTTCTCTTTGTGGCCCCCAGGGGTTTGATAACCATATTACTGTTTCTTTCAATTGACCCGCTAAGCCGAATTGACCTTGTTAACAATTCATTGATCATTCAGGTAATTATCCTTACCGCAGTTATTATGATGTTTGGAATAATGTTTAGCCCACAGGAAAAAACTCCGGCCGGCGATTTATTGTCAAATAGCACCAATGAATTATCAGGAAGGCCCGGCCTGAACGATAACCCGGGCCTTAATACCGGGCCGGATGAGAGCGCCGGGTAGTGTCCGTTGCGGGTGTTTATTGTCCACTGTATAGTAGTACATCGGTACTGCTATGTGATTTAATTATCTTAACTGTCAATGAACATTAAAGAAAAGTTATATAAGATCGTTTTTGAAACCGACACAACAGCCGGTAAAAGATTCGATGTTCTGTTGCTGTGGTTAATTCTCATCAGTGTATTTGTGGTGATGATGGAGAGTGTCCCGCAACTGGAAGTCAGATACGGGAGTATGTTTTATAATATTGAATGGATTTTTACCGCCATTTTTACATTAGAGTATTTTACCAGGATATTGATAAGTAAAAAACCCTTTAAGTATATCTTCAGTTTCTGGGGAATCATCGACCTGCTCTCCATTTTACCCAGTTACCTGACATTGATTTTCACCGGGCATCATTATTTACTCACTATGAGGATATTCAGACTGCTCCGGGTTTTCCGTATCATGAAACTTGCCAGGTTTACCAGGGAATCGCAGGTCCTCATCAGAGCTTTGAAAGCCAGCAGTTATAAAATCAGCATCTTTTTATTTGCCGTTCTGGCTGTTGTTACACTTATGGGAACACTGATGTATGTTGTTGAAGGTGGTGAGGAAGGATTTACAAGCATTCCCCAAAGTATCTATTGGGCCATTGTAACGGTAACTACAGTAGGATATGGCGATATGGTCCCTCATACCATACTTGGAAAAATAATTTCTTCTATTTGTATGCTTACCGGTTATGCTATTATTGCGGTTCCTACCGGAATAGTAACGGTGGCTATGACCCAGGCAGGTCTGCACGAAAAAATTTGTGAAAATTGCACTCACAGGAACGATAATTTATCAAAGTTTTGTTCGCAATGTGGCAGTAAGTTGTAAATAAATTGCATATCTTAGTGAAAGGTGTAAGCCCCGATTCAACGCAAGCATGATTGACAAGGTCCGGTTATTCATTGAAAGTCCCTCTATTACCAAAGTTGTTTTCGTAGCAGCCGGATTGATAGTAATATGGGTTGTTGTTCGTCTGATTCAAAAAAATCTATTATCCAGGATAAAAGATAACGACGGCCGGTACCGTGCTAAAAAGATGAGCACATTTGCCGGATACGGACTAACAATAATTCTCCTTCTGGTTATTTACAGCGACCGTTTGGGTGGGTTCACATTTGCACTGGGAATTGCCGGGGCAGGAATCGCATTCGCACTTCAGGAAGTGATTGCTTCCTTTGCGGGATGGCTTGCCATTTTATTCGGAGGTTTTTATAAATCGGGCGACCGGGTGCAGCTGGGAGGTATTAAAGGTGATGTAATGGATATTGGGGTCCTGCGGACTACCATCATGGAAACCGGACAGTGGGTTGATGGTGATTTGTACAATGGCCGCATCGTTCTAATTGCTAATAGCTTTGTATTTAAGGAGCCGGTTTTTAATTATTCAGGCGATTTTCCGTTTCTATGGGACGAAATAAAAATACCGGTACAATACGGCAGCAATTACGAACTCTCTCAAAAGATTATCTTAAAATCCGGGATGGATGTTGCCGGAGATTTATCCGATAGGTCAAGAGCGAAATGGAGGATACTGCAAAATAAATACCGGCTCGAAGACGCGCAAACGGAACCTATGGTTTCTATTATCGCCAATGACAATTGGGTCGAGTTTACTTTACGTTATGTGGTGAGTTATAAACGAAGGCGCCTTACAAAAACAGAATTGTTCATGCGTATATTAAAGGAAGTTGATGCAACAAATGGTGAAGTTAAATTTGCCTCCGCTACTTTTCACCTGGTTGAAGCACCCGAACTGAAAGTAAAAATCAAACCATAAGATTTATTTCATTTTTAGAACCAAAAACCTGGCAGGATTTTTTTCGCCGGAACGTAATTGAAGGATGTAATAACCATATCCTATTCCTGATGTGTTTACAGTAATCCTTTCCCTAACCATTTCGTATTTTACCGAAAGTTTCCTTCCTGAAATATCGAATAATGAAATTTCAGGAATCTCTGAATAGTTGTTCGGGTAAACATAAATATTGTCGGTAAAAGGATTTGGTGATATCACAAAAGTACCGCCCTCCACCGGGTCAATGCCTGATGTAAAAAGTATTTCCACACTGTCGCAGGCCATGCATCCGTTGGCATCGGTTACACAACAGGTGTAAACACCCGGAAGCAGGTTGTTTGTGAATGCCAGTGTACCGCCATTCGACCAGCTGTATGAAAACGGAAGCGTACCTCCGGATGTTTGTGCCGAAGCCGACCCGTTCGAGCAGGCAGAGCAGGTAGCGTTAACGGAATTGAAGTTGATATTAATGACACCGGGCTGTGTAAGCGTCAGAGGGATCATCTCGCTGCAACCGGTAGAATCAGTCACGGTAACCATATAGGTTCCGGCGCCAACGTTATTAAGACATGCGCTGGTATCGCCCCCGGCCCACAGGAATGTTGCAGGACTTACACCAGGCACCACACAAATTTGTCCGTCGCTGTCGCCAAAGCACGAGGGCTCAACAATATTAGCGGTGGCTGTAATTTGTGGAGGAGAGCCAATGGTAATACTGGTTATGCTTGTGCAACCTGTAGTATCGGTAACGGTTACCGTATATGTTCCAGGACATAATCCCTGAACCAGAGCCGTTGTTTCACCACCCGACCACAGGTAACCCGAAACTGCTCCGGGGTCGGGAAAAGTTACTTCCGCAGTACCGTCACATAATCCGTAACACGATGCCGGCTCCTGTGTTGTTTGGGCAATACAGTCGGGGCCGTACGACCAAAAATCACCTGTGGTGCCATTCATATAGCCGGTACCGATATACAGTTTGTTGGCAATGGTAAACCCGCATGAATTATATCTTCCCGCTGTTGGCATTGATGGCAATTGCAGCCAGCTATCGGTAACCGGATTATATTCCCAGGCATCATTTAGTGAGGTCCCTCCGGTCCAGCCGGTTAAAATATAACCGCGGTCAGCAGTGGCCAGGCCTACCGGTCTGTCGCGGGTAACCGAAGGTAACGGGGCTTTGGATGTCCAGGAGTTCAATGCCGGATCATACTCCCACAGGTCATTGAAAAAAGCTCCATTGAACCCGGTGCATATATAGCCCTTTCCACCAACAGTGAATGCGCCGCCATGATAACGGCCCGGGCCCGCGAGGTTGGCTTTTTGTGCCCAGCTGTTTGTTGCAGGATCATACTCCCACCAATCGTTCAGATAATTCCCCCCGGTGCCAATATATCCTTTGCCGTTAATGGCAATTCCAAGTGCACCTTCCCGGCCACTTCCACCGAAATTGGCCTTTTGTGTCCAGGTATTGGTGGGCTCGTCGTACTCATAAAAATCATTGAAGTTTCCACCCGTGCCCAGGTATCCTTTGGTTCCGATACTAAATGCCACCGGACTCAATCGCGTGGTTCCGGGGAAGGCCGCCATTTGCGACCAGCTGTCTGATGTAGGGTCGTATCGCCATAAAACAGCAGTAGGTCCTCCAAAATATCCGAAATTTCCAATTGAAAAGGCTCTTGCCTCGGTGGTCGGTCCAGCGCCGAACATGGCTTTCTGTATCCAGCTCGACTGGCTGTATGATGATTGTAAGGATATAAATGTTAAAATTCCCGCAAACAATACGTTTGATTTCATAAGTTGAATGATTTGATATTCCAAATATATAAGAAACTTTCTGGAATACCATACTGTGAAAAAATCATTTGATAAAGAAGAAGAAAATAACAGAAATCCGTTTTTAAGATAAGAATCAGCAGAGCCGGGAATATCAGTGGACTATGATCAGTTTTCCATAAAGCACTTTGCCGCCCGGTAATTGCGTCATCCTGAAAAAGTAAGTCCCCGAATGAAAATTATGTGTAGGAATCGAAAAAAAATTCGACCTGGCATTCGCCGAATAAATAATTTTTCCATTATTAATAAGTTCGAATTGAAACAAATCCCCATTCTTATTTTCAAAATAAACCATAGCGTTTTCATCCGCAGGATTTGGCCGTACCTGGAAACCGGTAACCCGTGTATCAATTACCAAAACCGTGGCAACTTCCGAAAATCCATATCCACCCAGTTCTACCTTATAGTAACTCGGTTTATTTAAAATGGGGGACTCATCAATGTAAATATAACTAACGGCAACATTCTGACTGCCGCAATCTCCCGGAATATCTCCGATCCGGCTAAAGTTAATATTGTCGGCCGAACGGAATATAGTAATGCCGTTACATATGCTTCCGGCATTAATAATGGTGTTCAGGTATACTTTCCCGTCAGCTTCGTAAACCTGAAATCCTCCTAAAACAGGATTCCCCTGACCAGCATTCTGGAAAGGCAACAGAAGCAATAACAGTATGGATAAATGAAGTTTCAAATAAAAATAGTTACAGTATGAATTTATTGCCGGCATCAGGTATGTGCTGCATAATAAAGGTAATAAATTTATTTGTACCCGAGACAACAGAATACAAGATGTCGGGTTTGTGACAATTCAGGCGCCGTTTTGTTTGTGGGGCAACGAAAAAATGAACAGGTTACGATTAGGTAATTCAGTGCGGTTCCGGCTTCAATACAGGTTGTAATCATCAAGAAATCAGCGATTTTGCAAAAGACAAATTTGCTTTGGCAAGGATATTGTTTACATGAGGAATGCCGGTAATGATATGAATCAGGTTCATTTCGCGTTAAACCGGCTATCTTGAAAGTCATCAAACTACTAAACTGTAGCATTATGAAAACAATTAAATTATTGCTGCTCGCCGGATTAATTACAGGAGTAACCGGAAGCTATGCACAAAGCACCGGTAAAATAAACTTCGCCGATAGTACAGGATTGCCGGGAGATCATTTCAGCCTGGAAGGAGCCTTGGCAATTTTTAAAGATTCAAAATCGCTTGAAGATTTTGAGAAGCGGATCAATTTGAAAGATTCCGCTGTAAATAATCTTGATTTGAACGGCGATAAAAATGTAGACTACATCCGTGTGGTTGCCGATAAAAAAGGTGACGCACACGTTGTAATTCTTCAGGTGCCCGTTTCAAAAACCGAATCGCAGGATGTTGCCGTTATTGAAATTGAAAAAAATGGCGATCAGTCAGCATTTCTTCAAATTATAGGTGATGAGGCATTATATGGTGAGATGAGAATCGTTGAACCGAAAAGTGATTCAGAGCCTTCCGATCCGGGAGTGATCCGGAAGGGCCCTGCCGGGTTTTCACCAGGGTATCATGGAATTTTTGTTAATGTCTGGTTCTGGCCCTGTATCCGGTTAATGTATGCACCGGTATACGTTGTATATGTATCGCCCTGGTACTGGGATTATTATCCGGTCTGGTGGAGCCCATGGCACCCGTTCCCATGGCGCTATCATCATATGCATACATGGCATTATCATCATCACTATCACGTTGTATACGATCACAGGAGTAATTTTGCGCACCAGGTTTATGCACCCCGTCGTACGACCAGTAATGTGGTGGTTGAGCGTTACCGCGATGCAAGGGCTAACTACAAGGCCACACATCAAAGTAAGCCACGAACCGGGAACAATATAAATCAAAGCAGGCCCGTAAAGAGCGGTGTTGAGTCGAAACCAGCTACCAGTCCGGTTAAACCCGAATCGAAACCCGGAACGGTTCGTCCTCAATCAAAACCCGAAACCCGTCCCGCGAACAAATGCCCCAGGTCGTGCAGAACCGAG
>CAZPKJ010000088.1:0-12033 GCA_964587075.1 uncultured Flavobacteriaceae bacterium
CGAAACGTGAGGTAACTTTAATTGAAACCGGTTACCTGGCACCCGGCATATATTTCATTGTTTCGGGCAACAGCCAACAGAAGATTACCGTGTATTAAAAAGGATGTAATCAGGCCGTAACCTTACCCAGCACTGTTGCCATGGTTTGACCGATAAACGCGGGTGAATCAACTACCGTTATACCACAATCGGCCATAATTTTCATTTTTGCTGCAGCTGTATCATCGGCACCGCCAACAATGGCTCCGGCGTGACCCATTCTGCGTCCCGGCGGAGCAGTTTGTCCGGCAATGAAACCTACCACTGGTTTGCGGTTATTTTCTTTGATCCAACGGGCCGCTTCGGCTTCCAGGCTGCCGCCAATTTCGCCAATCATGATAATTCCATCGGTATCGGGGTCATCCATAAACAGCTGTACTGCCTCCAGAGTGGTTGTACCTATGATAGGGTCGCCCCCAATACCAATTGCGGTTGATATTCCCAGTCCGGCTTTCACCACCTGGTCGGCGGCTTCATAAGTTAACGTACCCGACTTTGAAACAATGCCTATTTTTCCTTTTTTGAAAACAAATCCCGGCATGATACCAACTTTGGCTTCACCGGGGGTAATAACACCGGGGCAGTTCGGACCTACCAGCCGGGTATTGCGTGAACTGAGATATTCCTTTACGGTAATCATATCTTTCGTAGGGATACCTTCAGTAATACACACAATAAGCTCAATTCCGGCTTCAGCGGCTTCCATAATGGCATCTGCCGCAAAGGCCGGCGGAACAAAGATGATGGAAACGTTGGCACCAGCTTTTTGCACGGCCTCTTCTACTGTATTGAAAACTGGTTTTTCGAGGTGTGATGTTCCTCCTTTACCGGGCGTAACTCCGCCAATTACATTGGTACCGTACTCAATCATTTGAGAGGCATGAAAAGTGCCTTCGGTACCGGTAAAGCCCTGCACTACAATTTTGGAATTTTTATTTACTAGAACACTCATGTGAAATGTTAAATTTTAAATGTTAAATTTCTAATTTTTCTTCACCTATCATCTATTTCCTCCGTACTTAGCCGGTTGAGATTGTAGTGAACCAACTCGGTTTTATCTCTGGCACAGAAGGGCAAAGCCTACTTCCCTACAGCCATTATAACCTTTGTCCCATGAACTATGACCTATACACTCTTATAGAAGGCGCAAAGGTATAAATTTTTAACCATTTTCAGGGTTACTCAGCGATTATAACCCGGGAATATATTTTTGAGCGTCCATCTACACAAAGCGTATACACCCCATGAGCCAGCAGGTTAATTGGCAATTCAATGGTAGTGCTGGAAGCAAAGCGGGTTAAGACTGTTTGACCTGAATTATTAATCAATGAAATACGGGCATGAATTAAGCTCGGTGGGATTTTCAAGTAAAGGATTTTTACAACAGGATTTGGATAAATACTTATATAATTTAATTCCGGGTAGGCAACTCCTGATACCGTTACAGAAGCAAAATTTGAAACAGCATTGGAGGCAGATGCCCCCTGACTCATTCGGTTCGGGTTACAAGGAGAATAACGTCTTCTTTCAATGGCATAGAACAAACCTCCGGGCGGGGCCGAAATATCAGTATAAGCAACTATGCCTTGTGGTACGGTATCAATACAAACCATGTTGGCAGCTGTTGTTCCCCGAAAGATAAACTGATGTGGTTCAAATGCGAAGTAATCAAAAGCGAACATGTTCCAGTTCAAGTTTACCATATTATTGCCTCCGGGTGAAGCTTGTAAAAAACAAGATGGCTCGGTGTCCGTAAGGAAATGGTAGTTGTTTCCACATGAATCTACCGGCTGAATACAGTATGTTTCCTGATATTGCAGTGGATGGGAGCCCATGTCAATAAAGTCGGAAGGAACCGATTCAGATACATATGCAACGGTATCATATAGCTGGTTACCTGATGGTCTTCGAAGTACCAAATATCCGTCAACTCCTGCATTGGGAATTTTTTCCCAGATAACCCGTGTTTTCTGGGTGGTTGAATCATAGGTGACCAGACAAATTTTACGGTTGAAAATTTGTGATACCTCATCGTTACACTCATGACAGGGATGCTGATTCTGGTTAGGATCACCAGGGGTCATAAGGTGCTCTACATTCCATACTGCTGATGTGTCCAGACTGGTTGTTGTCACAACATAATAATAAAAACTCTGGGGTTCTCCAAACACATTTAAACTCCAGTTTCCCATGACTCCACCGGTATATGGAATTGAATCGAAGCAAAAAACAAGGTTAGCAGAAGTCAGGTTATTGCACACGTCATTTTTGTTTTTGAACGGACCCCACAAAGCAATACTGGTGAATATAGTATCAAATGGCCCGACAGCTGACTGCATGTTCAGACTAAATATCATCGAATCACAGGATACCAGATATGACCAAACAGGTCTTGAAAAAATTGTCATACATCCATAATCGGGGCCTGCCTGAGCCACTGAACCAATTGCCGGGATTGAAATCTGAATGAAATTCTGTGTGTTAAGGGCCGAATTACAAGTGCCCTGGCCTGTTACCTGATCTTGAAAACAGGACATTACTGTAATAAGAATGTATAAAACTGAAAACCTCATAGTAAAATTATTGCACATTTCGTCACATACCTATTTCAAAGTTATGACATACCCTGAAAGGTATAGGTTGCATAAGCTCAACATAAAAACCAAATGAGCAGGAAATGCAATATTACAGGATAAGCACTCAATTTGTAGTAATTTTACCCGGTTTTAGCAAATGATGAAAGTAGAGTCTGATACCATTGTTGCCATTGCTTCGCCTCCGGGTGTAGGGGGCCTGGCAGTTATTCGTATTTCGGGTCATGGGGCTTTCGCTTGCGCGGATGCCGTTTTCAGAGGCAGTGAAAAATTATCGGATGTGCTGTCGCATACGGTGCATTTTGGAACTGTAACAGATGATAAAGGAATAATTGATGAGCTGCTGGCAGCCGTATTCAGGGGCCCTCGATCATTTACAGGTGAAGATACTGTAGAATTTACGTGTCACGGTTCGGAATATATCCAAAAGGCCATTCTCAATATTCTGATTGAAAAGGGTGCACGGCTTGCACAACCCGGTGAATTTTCAATGCGGGCATTTATGAACCGCAAACTCGACCTGGCGCAGGCCGAAGCTATTGGTGATTTGATCGCTGCCGATACCGAAGCGGCCCACCGTTTAGCTTTGAATCAGATGCGGGGAGGGTTTTCGAAAGAGATCGGGCGGCTTCGGGAGAAACTGATTGACTTCGCCTCCTTACTGGAACTGGAGCTCGACTTTTCGGAGGAGGATGTTGAATTTGCTGACCGGAAACAACTCATTGCTGTAATTGAACAAACGCTTTTAAAAACCCGGAAGCTGTCGGATTCGTTCCAGGCCGGAAATGTGATAAAAAATGGTGTACCTGTTGCCATTGCAGGAAAACCCAACACCGGAAAATCGACACTCCTAAATTTGATTTTGAACGAGGAGCGTGCTATTGTGAGTGATATTGCCGGCACCACACGCGACACTATAGAAGAAGAAATTACCCTCGGCGGGATAAAATACCGGTTTATCGACACGGCAGGAATCCGGGAAACCACCGACGTTATAGAGCAGTTGGGTGTTGGGCGAAGTCATGATAAAATCAAACAGGCTCGTGTAATTATTTATCTTTTTGACCCGGGCGAAACCAGCAGTTACGAATTGAATAGTACGCTCCATGCCATCGGGGAATCGAAAGGCGATGAACCTTTTCTGCTTATTCCGGTTGGTAACAAATCCGATAAGTACAACCACGATTATTTAAGCTCTGAATATAAAGACGTACCGGGTGTAATTTTTATCTCGGCCAAACACCATTCGGGCATCAATGAATTATTCGATCAAATAACAGGATACATGAACCTGGACAAAGCCGGACAGCAGGATATAATCCTTACCAATGCAAGGCATAAGGAGGCACTTGACCATACTTCAGTGGCACTCACGGCTGCCCTGGATGGGTTAAAAAGCGGACTGGCAACCGACCTGGTAGCTATCGAAATCCGTTCGGCACTGATGTACCTGGGTTCCATATCAGGTGAAATTACCACCAATGACCTATTGGAGAATATTTTTTCGAAGTTTTGTATCGGAAAGTAAGCACAACTTTTAAAAGCGTTTTATAAATTCGTGGCTTAGCAGTACTTAATTCAATTTTTCAATTTGCTTTTTCACATGAATCTTAACAACATCTCTACACGCATTTATGAAATCAGGGGACAAAGCGTGATGCTGGATTTCGACTTATCTATCCTCTATGAAGTTGAAAACAGGGCTTTAAAACAAGCAGTACGACGTAACCTGGAACGCTTTCCTTCAGACTTTATGTTTCAACTTTCCAATTCTGAATGGAAGGAGGTTATCACATTTTGTGATAACCTCCCGGAAGCTTTGAAATACAGTCCTATCACCCCTTTTGCATTTACCGAGCAGGGTATTGCTATGCTGTCGGGAGTGCTGAGAAGTAAAAAGGCCATAGAAATGAATATTGCCATTATGCGGGCATTTGTATTGCTAAGGCAATTTGCCTTAAGCCATAAAGATGTAACCCGGAAATTACATAAGTTGGAAAACCGGTATGATAAAAAATTCCATGACATTTTCGATGCTATTACTTTTCTAATCAAAAAAGATGCCCAAACGGAGAAACAAAAGCAACGTAAACGAATCGGGTTTGTAAAGGATGATTCTTAAACATTCCAAATCGTCACATGCTTGCCTTTGCTTAGCTTCCGCGAAGCAAGGCGGCGGATGATACCATACGCTATTCATTTAAACCGTCAGGTTAAATCCATTCCATGGCCCTATTATGGCTGATAAAGTATGTGCTATGATCATTCAGTGTTCCGCTAAAGGAGATATGGCAGCTGCTAAACTATATTTTAAAGTAGCAGGTTTGCTACATAACGAACAAACACCGAACAATACTTTGATACAGAACCTAAACAACTACATTTAAATAAACAATACAAAACTCAGTCAGGAAGCGGTTAAACACCTCAACCCCGACCAACTGAACACTATTGAAGCTATTTTGAAAACAGTCATACACCAACCCAAAGCATTGTAAGTAAAAAGCTGAAATGCTGAATAGAATGTTTCCTATTTCCCAAACTGGAAAGTAAAGCCGTTAAACCCTTTAAAAGTGAATTTCCTGAACAGTATTGTACCTTATTTGTACCTTGAAAATATTGTTTTTCTGTTTAGCCCTATAAATAACAGGTTTAAGGCATTCATTTACTTTTTGTATTAAGTAAGCACAACTTTTAAAAGCATTTTATAACTTCGTGGATTAAAAGCTATTTATTCAATTTTTCACTTTGCTTTTTCTTATGAACCTCAACAACATATCCACTCGCATTTATGAAATCAGGGGACAAAAAATCATGCTCGATTTCGATCTGGCAAAACTTTATGAAGTCGAAACAAGGGTATTAAATCAGGCTGTAAAACGGAACCGTGATATTTTCCCATCCGATTTTATGTTCAGACTCACTAAAAAAGAGTGGGAAACAATGTCATCACAAATTGTGATGACATATAGTTCAAAACGACCAAAAACCGCCCTCCCATTGGCTTTTACAGAACATGGCGTTGCTATGCTGGCTAATGTCCTGAAAAGTAAAAAAGCACGATCAACCAGTATTGCAATAATCAGAACTTTTATCAGTCTGAAGCAGTTTATGTTGAATTATAATGAATTGAGCGGGAAACTTAATGAGCTTGAAAGCAGATTCCATAAACAGTTCAAGGATATTCTCAAAGCCATCAACTACCTGCTGAACAAAGATGAACAGGAAGTTATGCAAAAGCAACGGAAACGAATCGGGTTTGTAAAGGATGATTCTTAAACAATTCCAACATATCTCGTTACATCCCCGTTCCTCAACTATGGCCAGCCCGTAAGACGTCAGAGGAGAACGATCAAAGCTTTAATAATCCTGTAAGTTTTTTGCCCGTTACTTAAATGTTTTTAACTATTTTTAAAGTTCAAAAACGTAAACATGTTACGAACAATATTACTTGTATTACTTGTATCACACATTCAGTTTGGCAACGCTCAAACCATTCATGATTCTATTCGTGTCGACTGGAGTCAGGCCGGTGTACAACAGTTTTTTGTCGACAGCAGCAACGTTCTGGATGTAACCACTTTTGGCGCTACCGGAAATGGTGTTTCCAATGATTTACCAGCCGTTCAAAGCGCATTCGCAGCTTTGTCAGGACAAAGCGGTATTGTTTATTTTCCACCCGGAAATTATATTATAAACGGTACAATTAATATACCCGACAGCGTGGTTATTAAAGGTGCATCATCCGGTTTAACCGCCCTGATATTTAACCTCGGTGGTGTTACCGGTAATTGTATCAATGTATGGAAGCCACAAACACTGCCTTTTTACCCGGTTCAGGACGGATACCAGAAAGGATCGTTCAAACTTGTAACCGACAGTGCCATGATTTTTAATCCTGGAGATTATGCCGAGCTGCGTCAGCAAAACGGATCCTGGGACACAAATCCCGCTTTCTGGGCCGATTACTCGGCAGGACAAATGTTACGGGTTACCGGCATCAATGGCGATACACTGTATGTTGAACAAGCCATCAGAATGGATTATGATCCTTCACTGAACGTTGAAATACGAAAAATAATTCCAAGAGTTAATATTGGAATTGAATGTGTCTCGGTTACCCGTACCGACAGCACAGCACCGGGAGTTAACTATGGAATTTATGCAAACGCGGCGGCACAGGTACGGATTCGTGGTGTTGAAATGCACCGCACAATAGGTGCCATGATATGGGCTGAATACAGCACCGCAATGGAAATTTCGGGCTGCTATTTTCACCATGCTTATGAGTATTCGGGGTCGAACAACCGTGGCTACGGAGTAGTGATGGCTTCACATACGGGAGAGTGTAAAATAGAAAACAATATTTTCAGAAGGTTGCGACATGCCATGATGGTAAAGCAAGGCGCCAACGGTAACGTTTTTGGCTACAACTACAGCATTGAACCATTCCGGACCGAGTTTCCCAATGATGCAGGAGGAGACATTTCTCTGCACGGCCACTACCCTTTTGCCAATTTGTTTGAAGGTAATATTTGTCAAAATCTGATGATCGATCAGGCATGGGGACCTTCAGGGCCATTTAACACTTTTTTCAGGAACCGTATTGAATTATACGGCATCATACTTTCATCAGGTACAGTAAACACAAACAAGAACAATTTTGTTGGAAACGATATTACAGGAACAGGGCCTTTCCAGGGAAACTACCTCCTTACAGGCACCGGCCATTTTGAGTATGGCAACAACGACAATGGTGTCATTAAACCAACCGGAACCTCTGCCCTGCCGGATACCTCCTGTTATCTTGATTCATTTCCTGCATTCTGGAACATTGCCAGTCCTTTTCCAAATATAGGAACACCAAACCCCGTAACCGGCCAAAACATCCCCGCAAGGGAACGTTACGTGACTACTGCGGCTGAATTAACTATTTGCGGTCCCGATACCGTTACAACCGGTTTAAACAGCTATGATAAGGTTTCAACAAGTGAAATTCAGATTTATCCTAATCCTGCAGATGATAGAATATACATTATTTATGATCAAAAAGCAGGTGATAAAAATGTGTCGGTAGTTTTAAGAAATATTATAACTGGCGTACAATTTCTCAAGCCCTATTCACCGAAAAATGTACATGACAGAATTGAAATTGACATCAGTAACCTGCCTGCCGGCACGTATGTGATACAGATAAAATCTGATTTATACTCCGGGTCAGCGCTTTTTGTGAAATCAACCTATTAAACCATGTATCAGGAACGGGCCGGTATCCTTTTTAAACCAACATATCACCGGCCGTCCTGACACAACTCACTTACCAGGAAAGTATTCTCAGAGGGTTCCCCGGCGGGCCTGCTCCGCTTCAATAGATTCAAATAATGCTTTGAAGTTTCCTTTACCAAACGATTTCGCACCTTTGCGCTGTATGATTTCGAAAAAAACCGTTGGACGGTCTTCAACGGGTTTGGTAAATATCTGTAACAGGTAGCCCTCCTCATCACGGTCAACCATAATACCAAGTTTTTTCAGCACTTCCATATCTTCCTCAATAATACCAACCCGATCACTAACGGTATCGTAATACGTTCCGGGAACATAAAGAAATTCAACGCCACGCATTCGCATTTCGGATACGGTGTGGATAATATTATGGGTAGCAACGGCTATATGCTGGCACCCTGGCCCTTTGTAGAAATCGAGATATTCCTCAATTTGCGATTTCTTTAATCCTTCGGCAGGTTCGTTTATCGGAAATTTAATACGGCCGTTGCCATTGGTCATTACTTTACTCATCAGTGCGGTGTACCTGGTCGAAATATCCTTGTCGTCGAATGAAACCAGGTTAGCAAACCCCATGACATCTTCATAAAACTTCGACCATTTGTCCATGCCTCCCAGTTCAACATTTCCAACCATATGGTCGATGTATTCCAATCCAACTGATGACGGGTTGTATTCTGAATCCCACTTGTGGTAACCAGGTAAAAAATCGCCGTTATAGTTGCTCCTTTCAATAAACATATGAATGGTTTCGCCGTAAGTGTGAATACCGGAAATAACCACATAACCGTTAGCGTCTTTTTCCTTAACGGGATTAATGTATGGTTTTGCACCTCTGCCAACGGTTTCATTAAAAGCGGCGGTGGCGTCATCAACCCATAATGCTATTACTTTAACACCGTCGCCATGGATACGAATATGATGTGATATTTCGCTGTCGGGATCAAACGGAGTTGTAAGAACAAGCCTTATCCTTCCCTGCTGCAGTACATATGAAGTCCTGTCACGACAACCTGTTTCAAGTCCGCGGTAAGCCAATGACTGAAAGCCGAATGCTGTCTTGTAAAAGTGCGCGGCCTGTTTCGCGTTTCCTACATAGAACTCAACGTAGTCGGTACCGTTAATAGGCAGGAAGTCACTTGCCTGCTCAAATATTTTCTTACCACTGTAAGAATAATTTTTTACATCTGTCAGGTTATCCATGATAAGAGAATTGAATTTAATTTTTCTAAATTTTTATACTGCACATGTTTTGTGATTCCTCATTTTGCTTTGCATAGTCATCCGCCGGTGAATGACTGAGCCATGACTTATAGTAATCATTTACTTCAAGCTCGAGAGCCCTTCGCGTAATTTTCATGGGTTTGAAGGGATCAATCATTACAGCCAGTTCATTGGTATCCTTTTTACCAATGCTTCGCTCAATAGCTCCCGGATGGGGGCCGTGCGGGATACCTGCAGGGTGAAGTGTAATTTGTCCTTTACCAATATTGTTACGGCTCATAAAATCGCCGTCGACATAATACAGCAGCTCATCGGAGTCGATGTTGCTGTGGTGATACGGCGCGGGAACAGCATCGGGATGATAATCGTATAACCTCGGAACAAATGAGCATACAACGAAATTGTTGCCCTGAAAATTCTGATGGACCGGGGGAGGCATGTGTATCCTGCCGGTAAGAGGTTCAAAGTTAAAAATGGAAAATGCATAAGGGTAATTGTATCCGTCCCAACCAACCACATCGAACGGATGATTCTTATAAACATAAGGATAGATTAACCCTCTCTTTTTTATTCGAACTTCGAATTCACCTGTTTCATCATGTGTTTCGAGATTGTTAGGCAGCCGGAAATCACGCTCACAAAACGGTGCATGTTCCAGGTGCTGGCCATACCCGTTCCGGTAACGTGAAGGCGTTTCAACTGGTGAAAACGACTCAATGATCAGCCATCGGTTTTTTTCATCATGAAACGAAACCTGGTAAATGGTACCTCGCGGAATAACCATGTAATCGCCATAACCAAATTCCAGAGAACCGTAGGTAGTGCGTAATATACCCGATCCCTCATGGACAAAAATCAATTCATCGGCATCCGAATTTTTAAAAAAATAATCCCCCATATCACTTGCGGGAGCAGCCAGGCTGATGTGTAAGTCGTCGTTTACAAAGAGTGTACTCCGGCTTTCAAGATAATCGTTGGCCGGGGGTAAATCGAATCCCCTGAAACTCATGGCCCGTAAATTATCTTCGATGGCAATTTCGGGCCGTACCGACCAGGGACTACCTGCTTTACAAACCTGTGTAGGGGGATAAAGATGATAAACAAGCGACGAAAGACCTGAAAATCCTTCAGTCCCAAATAATTCCTCATGATACAACGACTGATCAGGTTTACGGAAAACTACATGCCTTTTTGAAGGCACCTTTCCAAGACAATGATATACGGGCATAACGGATTGAATTTTGGAACAAAGAACTACATGATTGTGTGCAAAACACATGATATGAATCACTGATTCACTAATTTTGTTGTAATTACAACTGATATCTATCATCTGATGTGCGGCAGATTCTCTCTTACCAAAGAAGAAGCGGAAATTGAAAACCGATTCAATGCCAAATTTTATTCAAACGACCTTGTAAAAAGGTACAATGTGGCTCCCAGTCAGCTGGCGCTGGTACTTACCGGCAAAACACCCGGCACGTTGCAACTTTTTAAATGGGGTCTAATTCCGTTTTGGGCCAGAGACCCTAAAATTGGTTACAAAATGATTAATGCCAAATCGGAGACTGTTTTTGAAAAGCCATCTTTCAGGAACCTGATTAAGTCGAAACGTTGCCTCGTTATCAGCGACGGGTTTTATGAATGGCAGGCCGTTGACGACAAAAAAAAGCAGCCCTTTCGTATAGGCCTTAAGGGTGACGCTCTCTTCGCTTTCGCGGGATTGTGGGATGAGTGGACCGACAAAGAGACGGGAGAAATAGTACCAACCTTCACCATATTAACCACCGATGCAAACGAGCTGGTTGCTCCGGTTCATAACCGGATGCCGGTAATACTATCTCCAGAAAGTGAGCTATTGTGGCTGGACGCCTCTACTCCAGCCACCAAAATTGAAAAACTGCTTGAAGCTTATCCGGCCGGACTGATGCACAAATATCCAGTTTCTGACCGGGTGAATTCACCGAAAAATGATGATGAGGCTATTATTGAACCTATCCGGGTTCAGGATAACTAAAAATAAAGAACAAACTTTTCCGTTAAACATGAATCAATAATTGAAAATAATATCTATGTTTCATAAATCAATTAAATATTTTACACTGACAGTTCTGCTGCTCTCTTTCAGCATGCTTCATGGGCAGCAAAGTAAAAACTGGCATCTCGAGGATTACAAAAAAGATGGCGTGTGGGGTACCAGCACCGACCTGACCATTGAGTCGCTTTTGAAAAACAGGGTATCGCGTCCGGTAGTAGTTGCCGTTATGGATGGTGGTACCGACCCCATGCATCCCGATTTAAAAGATAATATTTGGATAAATGAAAAAGAAATTCCCGGAAACGGAGTAGATGATGACAACAATGGCTATACCGATGATATTAACGGGTGGAATTTTATTGGCGGCGACAGTTTAAATGTAAGTTATGACAACCTGGAAGTGGCCAGGATTTATAAAAAGCTTAAACCATTGTATGAAAACAAAACCAGGTCGTCGGTTGCGCCGGGTGATAAAGCCGAATTTGAATTATTTCAGAAAGTTAAAAACGAAATTAATACGGAGCTTAAAGATGCCACGCTGAATTTTATTGTATATGAAAAGGTATCGGAGTATGTTGAACAAATCAGGAAAGATGTTGACAAGGATGTGATAACGGCACGCGATATTCTGGATATTGAAACCAGCGATTCACTATACATGGAAATTAAAAGTTCCATAGCCGGTGCTATGAATGATGCTACTTCCTTCAGTGATATTGAATCGGAAGTAGCGGGCGCCTATAAACATTATGCCACCGTTGTTAAATATCACTACAATCCCGATTTCGACTCACGGGAGCTGGTTAACGATAACTACAACGATTATAGCGAACGTTATTATGGCAACAACCGCGT
>CAZPKJ010000089.1:0-12032 GCA_964587075.1 uncultured Flavobacteriaceae bacterium
GGTTCGAATCATACATATCAACATAACGCCGCACTTCGGGCCGTGGACCCACAATGCTCATTTCGCCTTTCAGTACATTTATCAGCTGAGGTAGTTCATCAAGTTTGTACTTTCTTAAAAAAAAACCGGCCCGGGTAATTCGGGGGTCGTTTGCACCTACCGTTATAAGACCGCTCTTTTCGGAGCCGGTTATCATTGTACGGAATTTCAAGATGTAAAAATCCCTTCCATGCAGCCCCACGCGCCTTTGCTTAAACAATACGGGGCCAGCCGTATCAATCCTTATGCAAATGGCCACAAACAGTAAAACGGGCGATAATAAAATTAACGCAACAGCCGAAAACAGGATATCGAAAATTCGCTTCAAGGCTGATCAGTACCGTTAAACATTACCATTGAAACTGCATCACTCACCGCCCGGCAAACCGTATCGAGCAAATCATTGGTGAGCCCGTAGTAAACCGGCAGCGATATTTCACTGGCGTAATTCGTATACGAAACCGGGTAGTGGCTCATTTGGTAGCCCTTATTTTTATAGAAGCTATGCATAGGCAACGGAATAAAATGTACGTTCACGGCCACATCTCTGTTAAATATTTCCTGAATAACCATGTCGCGCTGTGCTTCGGTACACAGGTTCAGCCGAAGCGGGTACAAATGATAACTCGATTCGGCATCCGCTGTTTTCAGCACAGGAAGTTTCGCCCAGTCAAATTTTTTGAAATACTCTGAGTAATATTCACAAATATGCCTGCGGTATGGCAACATATCATGCTCGTACCTGTCGAGTTCAATGAGCCCGATGGCTGCAGCCAGGTCTGTCATATTGCACTTATAGCCGGCCGTTATAATATCGTACCTCCAGTTACCCTTTTGTAATTTGGCAAGAGCATCCTTGTTTTGACCATGCAGCGATAACACCGCGAGGTACTTGTAAATTTCATCGTTACTGAAAGGTTCCGGCATATTTAAAGCAATAGCCCCTCCCTCGGCAGTAGTAAGATTTTTAACCGCGTGAAATGAAAAAACCGTCGCGTCGGTGAGGGCACCGGTCCTGAAACCTTTATAAACTGCCCCCAGCGAATGGGCCGCATCCGACAATATCATGATCCTCCCCAGTTTTTTCTGCTCCCCTCCTTTTGGTCTGAATAACTTTCGAACATCGTGGCGGGCAACCAGTGCATTGAGCTGGCTGTAGTCACAAGGCATCCCGCCAAAATCAACAGGCATTATGACTTTTGTATTTTCATTGATTGCCTTTGCTACTGCCTGGCAGTCGATATTAAAATCATCGCCCGTGTCCACCATCACCGGTTTTGCCCCGCAATGAATGATTACATTGGCCGTGGAAGCATATGTATACGCAGGCAGGATCACCTCATCGCCCTCTCCAACACCAAACCATCGTAACATCAGTTCAAGCCCGGCTGTTGCCGAATTGAGGCATAAGGTGGAACGGTTGCCACAATAAGCAGTGAGCCGCTTTTCAAATTCTTTCGTCCTGGGCCCGGTTGTGATCCAGCCCGATTGCAGGGTAGCGGTTACCTCATCTATTATTTTCTGATCAATCCTGGGTGGTGCAAATGGAATCATAGTGCTTTTCTTGATTTAACCGGTTACGCATTGTTGCAGGGAAGAACTAAAGGTACCAGCGCAAAAGTATAAAACGTTCAGTAAGCATCAACCCTTACTCTGTTCATTCATGTTGCTGTTGAAATTCTCTCCCACTAAAAATATCATCAGAACTGTAACGAACAATACGCCCCGCTGTACTTCCAGTACCGACTCAAAGAGTGCGTTCCCTCCTGCAACACAACCTAATAAAAAAAGCAACTTTCCCGGACTTCCCCGCTTTGCCCCGTCTAAAAATACTATCATCAATATTACCAACACCAAGAGGCCGGCATACCCGGTTGCCACGCCCGTTTGCAGGTACTGATTATGCGGGTTATAGCGTACCAGTGCGGCCTTTTCATATCCTATCCTCCGGTATTCCGCTACCAAAACATCCTGCACATCACCCGCCCCAACACCAAATGGGTGTTTGTTCAGGACCTCCCACGCCACGCCGGCAAGTGCTACACGGTGTGCAACGGGTGTAACATCTACCCGGGTGTTTGTTTCGTGCTGTTTATCACCATCACTGCCGGCAAGTTCATTTATTAAAACCTGAAACCTGCCGCTTCCAGTTACCAGAATAATGGTAAAAATGACCAGTGAAACTACCATTACCCTAACTTCGGAACCGATACTTATACCTTTGCGAAAATAAGCTGTATAAAGATAAATCAACAGCGAACCAAGGCCAATTATTATTCCGGCCCTCGACGAAGCAAGCATTACTGAACCTACAAACAGTACCAGTAAAAAGTACTTATACTTGTGCATTGGGAGCAACTGGTTGTTGTTATCTTTCACCACCAGCAACCAAAAGCCCAGCGCCATGGTGCAATACATGGTAAAATAGGTTGGGTGCATTAAAAAACTGAACTTATCGTAAAACAAATAACTTAAATCACCTGTCGAAAAAACCATGTACAGCGACTGTACACCACATATGATACTGGCAAAGGCTACCGACAATGTGAATGCCGTAATAAAAAGTAATCGTTGCTGATCGGTTCGTGGAAAAAAATATACGAGCAATGGCAAAATCAACAAAGTAAGTTTAGTTTCCACATCTTTAATTCCATGACTTACATTATGTGTCCATATAAGGCTGATTGCGTAAATCACATAGAGCAGTATTGATACCGGTATGGCCAGGTTTGCCCTGCCAATGCGTGGCCTGAAACAACGGATATTTTCTTTGAGTGAGAAAATAAAGTGCAAAACCAGGAACAACAGCGACAACTTCACTGAAAAGGGAAATATAAAACAAAACAGCATCAGGCTCACCGATGCAGGTCCTGTCAGACGCTTCGTTTGCAACATGGTATCCGTATTTGTCATTGCTTACTCCCTGTTTTTAACAAATGTACAATTCCCGCAAAGGTACCTGCGGCATAACTGGCATGAATCATAGGAATTATAATTATAGCAGCCATGGGGTATAAGCTTCGTTTCTGAATCATCCTTACAAACGCCTCCGTTAATATTACCAACAGGTATACTGAAACGATACCAATAAATAATGGCAATAAATCGGTAATAATCACACTGAGTAATCCAAGCAAAGTCAACATCATATAAAACATCATCGGGATACGGTGCCGCAGCCTGAGAGCACTTCCTGCTCCGGCTTTTATTAAACCCGAAAAATGAAATCCAATCTGGTACATTTGAGCAAGCAGTGAGGCGATACTGTCGCGGCAAAAATAAACCGCCTGCATACCGGTATGCATATATATTCTCATGCCATTACGTAAAATCCTGTGGTGTAGTTCGGTATCCTGATGCCGCTGCAGGGTTTCGTCAAACAAACCAACTTTTTCAAACACGGCACTCCGGTACAATCCATACACGGCCGTGTCTTTATATCCTGAAGCCTCGCCGGTTCTGAAAGATGAATTTCCAACCCCTGTGCGCATTGAAAGGGCCTCGCCGATTAGCTTACCCGTCAAAGTTTTCGCTTCCGTCTTAAGTAATCCTCCGGCCACCACAGTTTCGGGGTCGTGTTCCAGTACCTCTTTTCCCAGGCTGATGTAACCGGGAAGCAACTTACCGTGTGCATCGGGCCGGATGAGGTACCTTGATGTGGCATTCCGGATACCAATATTCCATCCTCTCGATAAAGTTAATCCCTGATTGATAATATATTTAAAATTGATTCCATGCTTAATGGCAATTGATTCGCATATCTGCTTCGAATGATCTGTACTCATGCTGTCGACCAGTATAAGCTCCCATGAATCGACAGAATCAAACTGGTTGATAACCGACTCAAGGCATTCTCCGATATGGGGTGCCTCATTTCTAAACACAATAATTACCGAAACATCCGGTTTATCCATTTGGCTACAATGTTAGTTTGTAAAGGTGCCTGCGGCCCTCATGCATGCTATCAAAATAAATAGTGTTCCCTTTATAATTAAATCGGGGGTGTAAGTCGCAACGGTTTTTTTCGTGATATATTAACGGACCATAAAACCTTCCGGCAGTAAGTGCTTTCGAATCACTGATTAGTATGATTTCCTGCATCCTCGAATGGTCGGGATACGTATCGGTAAGCACTACCCCATTGCGGAATGTAGGATGGCCATCGGATTCATTCCTGCCTGTTTCGAGCTTATTGAATGTCAATGTTCCCAATTTTATAAAATAATACCCTGGAATACCCTTATGAACCAGATAACCGAAAATTGTATCATTCCCCGCCCAGCAAAGGTGGCTGGTCATTTCCCTGCTGATACAAACCAGTTTGCGTTGCTCAATATGGTAATGAAATAAGGCATCTTTTTTTCCGGAACCATCCGAGTACCTGAAAATAAAAATAAAAGAGGACGCGTCGGGCGAAAACATGAGGTGATTGAAATGATGCTTCACCGTGCCGGGTAAAAATGCTTCAGGTAAATATGTACGCATCTGCGAAAGCCCTACTATACATGCTTTATCCTCGCCAAACCTGCCGGCTGTTATCACAGGATTATCGCTTATTATTTCACCGGGCCGGACCCTGTATCCATATTCGGACCCTATGGCTGTGAGATGTAAGAAATCGAGTGATAAATACCAGTCATTATGAACATCATATATGTGAAACGGGTAGCTTTTTATAGTTCCGGCTGGCAGCGAATACACAACACACCTGCATTCGCCGGTACCATCCTCAAAAGTATTATAAATGAAACTGCTGTTATCAATCCACTGCAGCCGTGAACCAATTTGAAGGTTGAATGCATAGGTTTCTCCAACAGGTTGCCTGTATGTTCCGTCACATGCCGCAAGAATAATTTGAACCTTGTCCTTTTCGGAACCTGTGAATTCATGATAAACCACATAAGTACCATCGGGTGATTCGGGTGATTTATCATAATACCCGAAAAAACCTCCGTTGACACCGCTTACTTTCTGCAAATGAAACCTTGTTAAGGCTTTCTGCCTGTGAAAATTCAGGATAAACATAAAAACCTGGTAAAAAAATTTCAAAAACCGTTTTAAGGCGGGCCATCGGCCTAATCTAACGGCTATTGTATATATTGTTGAGCGACGATTCATAACATTATCTACTGCCATCCCCTAAGTTATTCATTACAGATTGATACACATGGCTGAATCTTTTACTGAAATCGGCTACCCGTCCTGTTTCAAACTGCCGGTTCACACGGTCAGATGTATGTGTTAAATTCAGATTGGCAATAATTTCGTGCGCTTTCCCGGGATCATTGCCTGTATCGTATATGCAATCGCTGTAATTCAAAGCTTCCTGCAATCCGGAAACCAGTACCGGCTTACCGGTTGCAATGCATTCAAAAAATTTGGCAGGAATAACGCCATCAATATAATCGGAACGATGGTACAATATGGTTAAAACGTCCATCTCCCTCAATAATGCGGGCAGTTCGGCATTGGGAACAGGCTCTGTAACAGTAATGGCACTACTCATGGTATTTTTAACGGCAGGGCTTACATGGGCGATAAAAATAACTTCATATTTTTCGGCCAGTTTATTGTACGTATTCATATCAAGGTGAGCGCCGGCTCCGCCATAGAAGCAAATTTTTCTTAATTTTTGTACCTCATCACCCCTGTAGGCCGCGGCGAAATTATCGAAATGTACTCCCGGAGGTGAGGGCAGCACATCCGATCTGCCCGACAATCGGGCAATGCGTTTTTGTAAAAAAATACTGTCGGCAAACAACAGGTTTGCATGCTTAATTATTTCACGCTCCGACTTCAGCAAATCTTTAACAACAATATCAGCATCGAAATTATGATAACAGATGTATGAAGTATGAATGGGTTGCAGTATGGCGAATGCATCAATACAATTATAGGTTGGAACATAAGTAAGGCATACCGGCTTACTGATATTATATTTTGGCAACTGCTTTTTTAATAACCAGCGGTTCACCCATCGCATCCAGGTAACCGGCGGCCCCACCCACAGGTTTATAACGGTTATTCCCTGTGGTACCGTGGGTATGGAACCTTTCGGCGCATGAGTCGATTTGAAACGGGTCATTAAGTGATGAAGCTTTGGCCAGCGCTGCAGGGTTCGGTTAATATAAAATACCCGGTGTCCCTCCTCCGCAAAACCCTTAGCCATCACATGGCTTTGTGCATAAAGCCCGTGCCAGTCGAGTTCGGCCATAATCACTACATCAGGTCTCATGATTCTTATCCTGATTTGAATAAATATATTTCAATCGTTCCATCATGCCATGGAGCGAAAATAAATTTTTCCAGCGTTCGTAACCCGCATCGCGCATGGCATCAAATTCTTCCGAAGCTTTACCGGCAACTCTTTCAAGTAAAGTCGCCAGTCCGGCGGCATCACCCGATTTATGCAATAGCCCGGTTTGCTCATGAATGACCATATAAGGCAATTCACCTACATCCGACGCAATCACCAGCTTCCGGGTACTCATGGCTTCCAGTATAGTATTAGGAGTAGCCTCCGAATAACTGGGTAACACAACAACCCTGAACTTACTCAATAAATTTGTCATGTCCCTGCTGAAACCATAAAAGTAAACCATATCATTTATCCCCAACGACGTAATAAGATTTGTCAGCTCGTCGCGGTAGCCGGGTACTCCCGGAACGCGTTGCTCCATCTCATCGCCAACACAGGTTGCATGTACGTAAATACCTTTGTTTTTTAAACAGGCAATAGCTTCGAACAAAACCTCATGCCCTTTACCCCGAACCAGATTGGCTACCATCACAATTTCAAGGTATCCGTTTCTGTTGATACTAACCGGAGCATGGTCAGGTTTGCCGGGAGCCTCAACACCGTTGTACACGATCTGAATTTTACTTTTGTTTACACCCGACCTTGATTTAAGTTCATCCGAAACAAGTACACCGTTGGCAACATAAACATCAGTCATGCTATCGGTAAACATAGCCGCTAAATGATACAGCCTCTTTTTAAATTCACTCACAGGTGAGCAATCGATATAAGTTTCTACTCTGAAAATATGCTTCACACCTTTGCAACCGGCCAATGCAACCCGGCACACCATACTTTCGCGAAACATATGCGCCTGCAGGATATCAATGTGGTTAACAGTGATCAATTTCTTCAGTTCACGAACCGCTTTAATAAAGTAACCACCTCCCGAAAGGGGGCACGCTGCTACTTTAAATCCTTCGCCGCTGAACAAAGCCGCCAAATCACCATTCAGATCATCGGTAGCAAGAATTGAATCGGCGTACCCGTCATCACGCAGCCACCGGGCAATACGTATCATCTGCATTTCAACACCACCAATACGCAGGTTCGATTTTCGTACAAACAGAATTTTTTTCACAAGATTAGTTACTTGATAACTCGTTACGTATATGCCGGAACTCCATTTTTGCAAGGTAAGTAATCAATGCCGCCCAAACAACATTTCCGGCAATGGCAGCCACCATGGATCCCGTTGCTCCCATCGACGGCACTAACATAAAGTTTACGGCAACACTCACAACACTGCCTGTCATAACGCAATACAACATTATATTAATCCTTTTCCGGTGAATTAAAATCAACCCCGACGATTGGGCCAGCAGATTAAAAGCGTATGCTACCGACAACGGAACAATCAGATGCACCGATTCGGCAAAACCCGGACCAATTACCAGGTTGCCGGCAGCCATAAGAAGGAATCCCGGAATAATAAAGGCAACCGGTACCAATAATGTACGAAGCAAAAAGCTCTGATTATAATTTCCGGATTTAAACTTTTGCAGCAACGCAGGCATGTAGGCGCTCAGGAAAGGTTCAATGAGCAGGGGTTCAAAAACTCCGGTTATCCGGGCTGCAACTGAATAAATTCCAACTTCATTCAGTCCCGAATAATTAAGCAGTATAAAACGGTTGGCACTGTTCATGACCCAAAACGAAAGTACGTTTGGAATAAACGGCATTCCCATTCGAAGGTATCGGATAAATTCCTGTTTGTTCAGGGTAATTCTGAACTCTGACAGTTGTTTCCTGAAAACGAAAACACCATAAAAACACGACAGCACAGTTATTGCCAGCGATGAAATTAAAATGCCGTCGATCCCTTTTTTTAATCCGTAAACAAGGATGATATTCAATAGTAAACTGGTACACCCTAGCGTCACCTGCAATACCGAAACCCTTACGGCTTTGAATGAAAGCTTCAAAACGGTAACCAGCATTACCTGGAAAAAATTCAGGTATGTAGTTATCAAAACTATCAAAACCAAATTATACCTGATTCCAGGGAACATAGTATCGGTAAAAAACAACATAGCCACAGCCGTTATCAAATAAAGTACTGTAGCGATAACAAGATATATTGAAATAAATGTGGCAATAAATTTTGCTTTTGAATGATTGTTTTTATCAAAAAACTCAACATACAGGAGTTGCAGGAGCCCAAGCGAAAAGATTATTTCGATAACCGACCCAAAAGTTCGCAGCAGGTCATAGCTCCCAAACTCGCCCGCGGTAAGCAGGTTGGTATACATGGGAATCAGGAAAAATGAAACTCCCTTTAAAAAGAAAGCACCCAATGCATACACCAGGAAATTCCGCCGGTCGGGGTGTTTAAAAAATTTTATCGCCGAAGCGAACCTTTTGCCGGCGTTAGTCATGTTTCACTTTTTGAGTTCGCATGTTCAACATCCACCTCACGTGCAATACTTAAAAAGTAAAGTATCATAAAGGTTTGAAACAGCGACTGTGAAACAGCTACAAGTATCAAGGCAGTAAACACACTTTCAAATATCACGGAACCCGCCGCAAGGCTTGCCACAACAAGCGCGTTACCAACCAGGCTATAAATAAAAAAACGCCGTTGCCTGTTTAAAATAACAGGTAAATGCGAAATGGGTGACGATATAAAATTCAAAAAAAGCCAGGGACTCAGTATCCTGGCGTAAACGCCCGCTTCGCGCCAGGCCGCCCCAAAAACAAACTCAAACAAATCGGGCCCCCAGATCATGATAACAGCGAATACTGGCAGCGATATCAGCGAAAGTGTTGAAACGGTCGACTTCACAAGCCTGGTGATTCGTTCCTTCTTATTTATTTTTTCGGAAACTTCCTTGTAAAATACAATTGAGAATGAGCTGCCAATCATGTTCAGCGGTGCCTGCAGAATTCTTATTGTTAACCCGTAAAGTCCTGTAGCAATAGCGCCGAAAAATCCCGAAATAATAAAAATAACCAGTGTAGCCTGCATCATGTCGCTCATCGCGTGAATGCCGTTCACTTTAGGCAGGTCTGAATATCGTTTGGCCAGTGCCAGCATTTCATTTTTATTTGCTTTAGCAGGATGAAAGTGCAGGCCATTCTCTGGTTTATTCCGCTTCCACGACCAGATAAAGGCGGCGAAATGTCCGGCAATATTTCCGAAAACAAGGCCGTTGAGCCCCCATCCCGTAAAGGCATATCCCAGGCTCACACTACTGTTCACAATACTTTGTCCTATCCTCGACCCGGCCAGGATTGCATAATTGCGTTTACGAATGTTCCAATACGACAAAGCCTGGTAAAGTCCGTACATGAGCGTTGCCAGTGGAACCAGTAAAAAATAATCGGCGGCTCCTTCGTTATTTAACAATGCTGCAACCGGATGCCGGAAAAAGAGCAGAGTTACAAACGAGAGAAGCGAAACACCTATGGTAACGGCCGATGCGAGAAAAACCATCTGTCGGCCCTCGGTGTCGTCCGAAGGCAATCCAATTCCAACTTCGTATCGCCCGGCCACAACTACTCCAATCAGTGAAATGAGTGTAGTCACCACCGTTAGTGTCGCGAAATCGGTAACCGGATAAAGCCTGGTAAGAAGGGGTGAAATAAGAACCGGTATTGCCTGCGCAATGGTAGAGCCGGTAAAAAGGGTCAGTATATTTTTAACCAGGCCTGAATTAGCTGAAAGCTTTCTTAGCATGAAAGTATCATCAGATGACCCGGATCAAATTGCCCGGATAAGTTTACTTGGCATAATTGACGGACCTGGTCTCCCGTATCACAGTTACCTTAACCTGACCGGGATATGTCATTTCCGTTTGTATACGCTGTGCGATATCGAATGAGAGTGTTTCGGCTGCCTTATCATCGATTTTTTCACTTTCAACAACCACGCGCAACTCCCTGCCGGCCTGAATGGCATATGATTTTTCAACGCCATTGTAACCGAGGGCCAGTGCTTCAAGGTCTTTCAGCCTTTTAATATACTGTTCAACTACTTCGCGGCGTGCACCCGGGCGTGAACCAGAAATGGCATCACATACCTGTATGATTGGTGAAATGAGACTGGTCATTTCAATTTCATCGTGATGTGCGCCAATGGCATTGCACACTTCGGCATTTTCCTTATTTTTTTCAGCCAGTTTCATACCCAGGATAGCGTGTGGCAATTCCGGTTCATCATCCGGAACTTTTCCAATATCATGCAACAACCCGGCACGTTTGGCAAGCTTTACATTTAATCCCAGCTCGGCAGCCATTATCGCGCAAAGGTTCGCTACCTCCCGCGAGTGCTGCAGCAGATTTTGTCCGTACGACGACCGGTACTTCATCCTGCCAACCATACGAATCAGTTCGGGTGCAAGTCCGTGTATTCCCAGGTCGATGGCGGTACGTTTACCAACTTCAATTATTTCTTCTTCGAGCTGCTTTTTTACCTTGGCAACCACTTCTTCAATGCGTGCAGGGTGAATCCTGCCATCGGTAACCAGCTGATGCAGGGCAAGCCGTGCCAGTTCGCGGCGTATGGGGTCAAAGCCCGATAATATAATTGCTTCGGGTGTGTCGTCAACAATAATTTCAATTCCGGTAGCGGCTTCCAGTGCCCTGATATTTCTTCCTTCCCGTCCAATCACACGCCCCTTAACATCGTCGTTATCGATATTAAAAACCGTTACCGAATTTTCAATAGCCTGTTCGGTAGCCACACGCTGGATAGTTTGAATAACTACTTTCTTCGCTTCCTTGTTGGCAGTTAGTTTCGCCTCATCAATAATATCCTTGATATACGATTGTGCTTCGGTTTTGGCTTCGGCTTTAAGCGCATCCACCATTTGGGCCTTGGCTTCTTCAACCGACAATCCCGAAATTTTCTCAAGCTGTGTAACCTGCCGCTGGTGAATTTTATCCATCTCCTCTTTCCGGATTTCGAGCGTCTGCAACTGGTTCTTCAGGTTGTTCTGCATCTGGTCAAGCTCCGACTGTTTTCGCTGAACCTGTTCCATTTTTTGCGACAGCGTTTGCTCCTTTTGCTTAATCCGGTTTTCGCCTGCTATGATATGTTTGTCTTTTTCAGCAATCGTTTTTTCATGTTCCGATTTAAGCTGATAAAACTTTTCTTTCGCTTCCATCATCTTGTCCTTTTTGATGAGTTCGGCTTTTACTTCGGCTTCCTTAATGATAACGGCAGCTTTTTCACGGGCAGCTTTTTCGTGGTTCAGGTTCTGGTTGCGCATAAATAACCAGGCAACCAGTGCACCCGCCAGCAGCGAAGCTACCGATGCAATGATGATAAATATGTATTGTGGTTCCATTGTTTGACAGGTAAAAATTAAATTGTTAAAATAAATTTTTATGCGAATGCCCGGTTGTTAAACAGGCGAAATTTCAGTTTTGAATCAGGTTATGGTGAATCTGTTAAATGTATTAATGCCTTTCGGCGATGAATAAGGTATATTGTTGTGTTAACAAAATAAAAACCCGCATTAAATTCTGATGGCTTTAAACCCCATAACGACATGGGTGGGGATGCCTGTACTTTCTTGCTTCCACAGTCACCATGATGGTGATTTAACAATCCGGAGATCGGTAAATGAGGCCTGCATTACGGACACATAAGCTTTATCCCCAAAGTGATAGTGTTGAGTTTAAAACTGTGATCAGAATTTAAGCGGGTTGTATTTATAACAGCTGTATGCCGTTAATAATCCCTTTTTTT
>CAZPKJ010000090.1:0-11995 GCA_964587075.1 uncultured Flavobacteriaceae bacterium
GATAATGCATCATACAGTGATATAACACCATACCTGAGTGTTCCTGCTGCATCCTATACGCTTGACGTTACGCCTGGCAACAACAATTCAATTATTGTTGCCACCTATGAAGCCGACCTTTCAACTTTAGCAGGCGGAGCAGCAGTTGTTTTTGCCAGTGGTTTCCTGAATCCGGGTGCCAACCAGAATGGCCCCGCGTTTGGATTGTGGGCAACATTACCTGACGGAACTACCTTCCCGCTAACGGTTGTAACAGGAACTGTTGAAATCAGCGAATCGAATTCGCTGGATATATATCCTAATCCGGCAAGTAAAGGTGAGGCTGTTACCATTAAAAACAATCTTGACAATACAGTTGATGTGGAACTCATTTCAATAACGGGCCAACGGATTGTTTCAGCATCCGTTCGGTCAGGTGATTCATACAACATCAATACCAGCGATTTGAGTTCAGGTATATATGCTGTACGTACAACATCAGGATCCAGCATCCAGACCAGCAGGATAATAATTCAATAATACAAGTATGTGAATAATAGAAAACCGGGTCCGTAAGCCCGGTTTTTTTATGCGACTAACCCATCATGGATCATATTCAATATTTATAAATTTACACTCATGAAAATTAATTCCTTAGCTTTAGTATTCCTGATTTGTACATGCATCTGTTCCATCCGGAACAAAACATATTCACAAGGAACCGTTCAAGGTATAGTTTTCGACAGCCAAACCCATCAGCCAATTGCCTTTGCAAATGTTGTTATTGAGGATTCCAATACCGGTTCTGTGTCGGATATCAATGGCAAATTTGAAATTAAGGGAGTGAAACCCGGGTTTGTAAAGCTGGTGGTATCTTATATCGGTTATGCAACGAAATCCTCACAGGCATTATTTGTAACCAACAACAAATCCTCCTATGTTGAAATCGAAATGGACCCTTCCTCCGCTCAAATAGATGAAGTAGAAATCAGGGCGCCTCAGTTTGTACGAAAAGATGAAAGTCCTTTGTCATTGCAAACTATCGGTATCCGGGAAATAGAACGAAACCCCGGTGGCAACCGCGATATATCAAAAGTAATTCAGTCGTTACCGGGAGTTGCCACATCACCCGGTTTCCGAAACGACATTATCATCAGGGGCGGGTCACCGTCGGAGAATAAATTTTATCTGGATGGAATTGAAATTCCGGTCATCAATCATTTTCAGACCCAGGGTGCCTCCGGGGGGCCGGTTGGAATTATCAACGTGAATTTCATTCGTGAAGTTGATTTTTATTCCGGGGCCTTCCCTGCCTCACGCGGAAACGCGTTAAGTTCGGTCATGGAATTTAAACAGATTGACGGTAACAGGGATGCTCAACGGTTACGGTTTACCCTGGGATCGTCGGAGGCAGGAATTACAGCCGACGGGCCAATATCTCCCAAAACCGATTATATATTTTCCGTAAGGCGGTCATATCTGAAATTTCTGTTTTCCTTATTCAAACTTCCGTTTCTTCCAACTTTTACGGATGCGCAGTTCAGGATAAAACACCGATTCGATAAATCAAATGAAATAACACTTGTTGGCTTGGCAGCATACGATCAGTTTGAATTGAATGAATCGGTTAATGATGATATTACCGATACCGGACAACTTGAACTCAATAACTATATCCTTGGAAATTTGCCCGTCAATACACAGTGGAATTATACTACAGGAATCAATTACAAACATTACACCCGACATTCAACCACTGCTGTTGTAATCAGCCGTAATGAACTTGATAACAGTTCCGAAAAGTATCTCAACAATAACGACAGCGACGAAATGAACAAACTCCTCGATTATAATTCAAGAGAAAAGGAAACTAAATTCCGGGTTGAACATACTGTTACCGCGGGAACAATGAAAATATCAGGAGGTTTAAATTCCGATTATGTTCAATATTCGGTAAATGGCTTTGATAACAGGGAAACACCTGCAGGGCCCGTAAAGGTAGTATTCTCCACGGGGCTTGATTTTTTCACCTATGGTGCATTTTTATCGGCATCACGTCGTTTCTTTAATAACCGCTTATCTGTTTCAACCGGACTCCGGGCGGATGCAAATAACTATTCGAATGACATGAACCGGCCTCTTGAACAATTGTCGGCACGCATTTCAACATCATGGTCAATAACTGAAAAAATCAGCATTAATGCCAATGCGGGTAATTACTACCAGTTACCTGCTTATACCATTTTAGGTTATTCAAATGCATCCGGTGAACTTATCAACAGGAAAAATAATGTGACCTATATTCGGGCCGATCATCTGGTAAGTGGAATTCAGTTCAATCCTGATTTATCTTCAAAAATAACTTTAGAAGGCTTTTATAAAAAATATCATAATTACCCATTATCTCTTGCTGATTCAATAAGCCTGGCAAATCTTGGTTCCGATTTTGGTGTGGTTGGTAATGAAGCTGTAAAGTCGGTTTCCAAAGGACGGGCTTATGGATTGGAGTTACTCCTGCAACGAAGGGCTTCATCAGGTATTTATGGGATTTTGGCTGCCACGCTGGTAAGAAGTGAATTTACCGGATCAGGCAATGAATACAAGCCTTCGGCCTGGGATAATAAATTTTTTCTCACATTCACAGGTGGAATCACATTTGGTAAAAACTGGGAAGCAGGGCTACGCTTCCGCTACCTGGCAGGAAGGCCCTATACACCCTACGACACTGCTTCTTCTGCCATTAAAAGCAATTGGGATGTTAGCGGAGCAGGTATTAATGATTATTCAATGCTAAACACACAACGATTACCTGCTTTTCATCAGCTTGACATACGCATTGATAAATCGTGGTATTTAAAAAAGTGGGCTTTGAATCTTTATCTGGATATTCAGAATCTTTACAATTTTAAATCGCGTGAACGGGATATTTTGAATGTTAGAAAAGATTCATCGGGGAACCCTGTTACCGATCCCAATGACCCGTCGCGCTATCTGGTTTATTTTATAAAAGAAAAATCCGGTACTGTATTACCAACCATAGGGGTAATAATAGATTTTTAAGCATTATTGAATGACCATTGAAGGTCGTTGTGAAAAAAAATCTTCGCGTTACAGTACATTATTCTTTTTATGCGTTCCATCACACAGCGGTTTGGTGGCCGATCCGCCACAGCGGCACAGTGCAAATTGTCCCTGCTTAACCGTTTCAACACCGTTTTCATCTACAAATACACATTCGCCCTTAACAAGATAGGGTCCTTTGCTCATGACTGAAATTTTCAGCCGTTCGCCAGCCTGGTTTTCCGGATTTTTATTTTCCATGGTTTCTATATTTTCGATCGATAATGCTCCCGAAGGGCATTGCGAGACCTGGTTGATGATTTGTTCACGCGAGGCTGCCTCTGTTACAATCCAGGGCCGTCTCCGGGGGTCGAACACACCCGGCAATCCGCGAAAGCAGACGCCCGAATGTATGCACACATGGGGCTTCCACACCACACTGATGTCGTCCTTGGGGTAACGTTTGGTTATTTCTTTCATGGCTTTACCGGGATTTAATTTCTATTGCCATAGATCCGGTGAGCGTTTTATGTACCGGACACTTTGATGCAATGTACAACAACCTTTCCCTTTGCTCATCGCTTAAATTACCTGTAAATGCCATGTGCATGACAACGGTTGTAGTCTGACTGCCCGATTCGGTTACCCGTATCATTTCGGCATCGCCATTGACCGCTTCAAGATTCCATTCCTTGCGCATGGCATACATTTTTACAGTGATACAGGTGCACGATACCAGCGACGACAGCAACAGTTCGTGAGGTCTTGGCCCCCTGTTCGCTCCACCCTCATCTTCAGGTTCATCGCTTATAAAAGTATGATGCGATCCTTGCAGTGTTGTTGTAAAGGGAGTTGCACCTAAACTACCCTGTATTCGGGTTACTTTCTTTTTGATTTGATTCATGATCATAAAACAGTATTACACACATTATGTTTAAAAAAAGGAGGTTGTCGTTTCCAACAACCTCCTCAAACTATGAAAGACCGATGTTATTCCTTAACAAACTTAACTGAATAGGATTTGCCGGCAATATCGAGTATTACAAGATACATTCCCGATGTGAGACTTCTTACATCTACAGCAAGTTTTTGGGTGCCGGCTATCTGAATCTTATTATTGACCGCCATCACCTTCGAACCTTTTATATCATAAACCGACGCATTTACAACTCCGGTTTTATCCAAATGATAATTCAATTCGATTTTCTCGGTAGCCGGATTTGGCGATACCGTTAACCCGATTGCAGGCGCCGCCTCACTCAGTCCAACCAGGGTTCCGGTTACTAGTATATCATCGATAGAAATGAGGTTGTCATCATCGGCATCATGTAAAAAAGTAATGTAAATGGTTTGTCCCGCATATTGAGCCAGACTTGCCGTGAACGGGCGCTGCTCCCCTATCCATCTGGCTGAGTCGGAATCAAATTCAATGTAGGTACCATCCATTCCGTGAACAAATCCAGGACTGAAGGTATATGTTGCAAAATTCCCTCCCGAACCGGCCTCATATTGGGCAGCCTGGAAGAGCGTGTCGGTAAAACTTGACTCAATGTTGTCGGTAGTTGACACCATCACCGTATATCCGTCGAGATACAATGGCGTCTGGCGTGGTGCCGATGACCAGCTGAGTACCGCGCTGGCATCAACAATTTGAATAGGTGGTGTCATTAACCAGTTACGGTTGCCCGGAAGAAATCCTGCGAGCCATGAAGAGCTGAACAAACAACCTTCGAGCGTGTCAGCCGAAGCGAAGCCCGATTCACTCCAGAACCATTCCTGCGGGCGGTTGTTGGCATCAGGGAGTGCGTCGGCATCGAAATTCACCCATGTAAGGTCATTACCGCTGTTGAACGGCAGGTAACCCGCGGTATTATCCACATCGAAATTTTCATACAGCAATGTATCGTTCTGCCCATAGGCCAGGCCAGTTAACAACATTACAAAAGATAGTGACAGTAAGGCTTTCATCATACAGTTAGTTTTAGTTTTGATTAGAATACATGATATACAAATTTAATAAAAATTAATTTAATGTTTTTTTACCCTGAAATGCTTCCGGATTAAAAATGGTGTGGTTCACAACGGATTACCCCATCTCTACAGCCCATTTTTTGTCGGATTTTTGTCATAATTCCCTTTTGGTATGCCGCTCTGATGTGTATAATTCAGCCATTTATTGTGAAGCCTGATGTGAACAGTTCCGGCTCACTTTTCATAGTCTGTTACAATGGCAATATCAGTGAAACACATTGCAAATTACACCGGGAAGAGGAATCAGACCTGTAAGTTTACGCCGAAACGTGACTTGTATCCAACATGATTGTGTAGGTAGCTTTATGGGCGAAACCCGAACAAAAAACCAAGCAACCATGAAAAACAAAATTTTATTCTTAACCCTGATCTTAATTTCTGTGACCAGGCCATTCGTATTTAGCCAGTCGCAGTGTGCCATTCCAACGGCACAGGCCGAGCTTGAAATTAACAATGTTCGTACGACCATATTGGTTGGTGGCGATATGTGGTGGGACCTGGTGAACCCAAAATATGAAATTCCCAAAGGCAGCGGTAAACATTCGTTGTTCGCAGGTTCCCTGTGGATAGGAGGTATTGATGATGGCGGCCAGATTAAAGTTGCCGCCCAAACGTATCGTCAAACCGGCGCCGACTTCTGGGGCGGGCCGCTCGATACTACCAATACCACTATTACCCAGGATAAATGCCGGCAATACGACAAGTTGTGGAAGATTACCAAAACGGATGTCATGAACTTTATTGAAAACCCGGCTGCGGCAACCAACGATATTAAAAACTGGCCGGGCAACGGAGATGCTTCGGCACATGAAAGCCAGTACCTGGCACCTTTTTACGATGCTAACGGTGACGGGTATTATAATTATGCCGATGGCGACTACCCGGGTTACAGCTTTACGGGCAATTATCCAACTGTTCCGGGATACAACAAGTCGATTTGTAACGATTACATCTTTGGTGACCAAACCATCTGGTGGGTGTTTAATGATGTTGGCAATATTCACACTTCATCGGGCTCCGACCCCATTGGCCTTGAAATTCGTGCGCAGGCTTTTTCCTTTAAAACCAATGATGAAATAAACAACATGACTTTTTATAAGTACCAGATCATAAACCGCTCGACTTTCAAATTAAATGACACTTATTTCGGCCAGTGGGTTGACCCCGATTTGGGCAACGCCACAGATGATTATGTGGGTTGTGATGTGATACGCGGATTAGGCTTTTGTTATAATGGTGATACCGATGATGAAACAGCAAACGGCTATGGACTCAATCCACCGGCTGTGGGTATCGATTTCTTCCAGGGGCCCGTTGCCGATTTGGATGATTTGCTGGATAATGACCGCGACGGTTGTATCGACTGCACCTTTATTGAAGATACCAACGGTGTTGTTGTTGCGGTGCCCGATGAAGTCTTCGGCGAACAAATTATCATGTCGAAGTTTGTATATTACGATAACGTGCTGCAATCACCCATTGGCAACCCTGCTACAGCCACCGACTTTTATAATTACCTGAGAGGATTCTGGCTCGACAATCAGCAGATAACTTTCGGGGGCAACGGAAGGGATATAACGGCTCCTGTTACCAGTTACATGTTCCCGGGAACAACCGATCCGGCTTTCCCGGGTCAGAACTGGACCGAAGTATCGGCAGGGAACACGCCCGGCGACCGGAGGCTGCTGCAATCGGCCGGTACATTTACGCTGGAACCCGGCGCGGTAAATTATGTCACTACCGGAATTGTGTGGGCGCGTGCATCACAGGGCGGCCTGCTTGCATCGGTTGACCTGGTAAAACTTGCCGATGACAAGGCGCAGGCGCTGTTTGATAATTGCTTTAAACTCATTGATGGTCCCAATGCCCCCGATCTGGCCATACGCGAACTGGATAACCGCCTTATATTTTCGATTCAGAATTACCATAACGAAATGGTTGAGTTGTACAGCCAGGAAGACCCAACCATTGTTGGCGTAGATGATTCACTGAAGAAATTCAATTTCCAGGGTTACCAGGTTTACCAGCTCAGGGACGCCACCGTAACAACGGCTGATATTGGTGATGCCGACAAGGTGCGGCTGTTGTTTCAGTGCGATATTAAGGACGGAACCGCTCAAATTGTAAATTTCAACTATGACCCCCAACTCAATGCCAACGTTCCGGTTGAGATGGTAAATGGAGCCGATAACGGTATTGTACATACGTTTGAGGTCAGGCAGGATTTATTCGCGACAGGCAACACAAAACTGGTGAATCACCGGACTTATTATTATACTATAGTTTCCTATGCATTTAATGAGTATAAAAAATACGATCCCAATGATCCTGCCGCACTCGACGGGCAGAAAAAGCCTTACCTGGCCGGACGTAACAACATCAAAACCTATTCAGCCATACCGCATAACTGGTCGCCCGAAAACGCAGGGCAGATATTAGGCAGCGATTATGGACTTGGACCAAGAATACGTAGAATAGAGGGACAGGGCAATGGCGGTATGATTTTGGATTTTGTTTCGGATTATACCCAGGAACTGACTACTCCCCCATACCGGATTTCAAATCCCGAATACAGAAACAACAGGGGCCCGCTCAAGGTTCGTGTTTACGACCCAACGCTGGTCCGCGATTACATGTACGAAACACGCTTTAACGGCGTAAGCGATGTGAGTGGCTGGAGCATATTAAACCTTACCACATCAGCCGCTGTATCATCGGAGCGATATTTATCCGTAGTTAACGAACAGGTGATCCCCGAATGGGGCTTAACGGCAACCTTCAATCATGTTATTGAAGCCGGAAAGCCGGGTGCGGTGAATAACGCTTTCCTGGATGCATCCATCACGTATGCCGATCCGGCGAAAGCCTGGATGAACCCTTTGAGCGATATCGACGATACATCACCCACCCCAAATCCTGAAGACTGGATCCGCTCAGGGGCGGGAGGGCTGTATAACGGGCTGGATGATGAGCAGGTTTACGAAAAAATTATCGGCGGAACCTGGGCTCCTTATAAACTTACCGCAAAAGATTATCCGGGCCCAAAGTGGTCGGGCATAGCGGAGGCACAAATAGCGTTATCCCCCGCCGGTGTGAGCAAAACAGCCATAGCCGGTGTTGACATTATCATTACGGCCGATAAAAGCAAATGGTCGCGTGCGGCGGTTATTGAAACCGGAACTACAGGAACCATAGGCGGTGCTGCAACCTACGGACTTCGTTTATCCCCATCCGTTGGTAAAGACGGATTGCCCGGCGACAACACCATTTCGGCAACAGGAATGAGCTGGTTCCCCGGTTATGCGGTAAATGTTGAAACGGGTGAGCGGCTTAATATCGCGTTTGGCGAGAACTCGCTGTTGGGTGATGAAAATGGTACCGACATGAAATGGAACCCTACCAGCAATAAATTCCTTCCGGGTGTTCAACCTCCCGATCCGGCCTTTGGAGGCATGCATTATATTTATGTGTTTGGCCACAATGCCGACAACCCAACGGCCGATGTTCCCATGTACGATTCGTGCCGGTTTATAAATGAAAGGCTGGCAACACTGAATAATACCGACAAACGCAATGTTTGGAAAGATGCCATGTGGGTGAGTATACCCATGGTTAAACCTGAGTTCGACAAACCTGTTTACTCACTTCCTGAAAATATTCCATCGGATGTTAAGATCAGGCTGCGTGTTGCAAGGAGTTACAGAACCTATGCTACCTCTGCCATTATCAAAAACAATCAGCCGCTGACTCCGGGCACCACCTATTATGTGGTATCGACACCGGTTACACACAACGGTTTAACTTATAATGTGGTTAATACCTCCTTTGTGGCGGCAACCACCCTGTTTACCGGGGCAGGAACTGTAACAACATCTCCGCCGGTGAACGGTTTCAATCCTATGTACACATTTGGCACGGGTGACCTGGCCAATACCACCCAAAATGCTTCGGCCGCCAGGAAAGCGCTCGATTTAATTAATGTGGTACCCAATCCCTATTATGCATTCTCATCGTATGAAACCAGTCAGCTCGATAACCGGATAAAAATTACCAACCTCCCGCCAAGGTGCACCATCAGCATATTCACCATGAGCGGAACGCTGGTAAGAAAATTCGGAAGAGATGTACAGGACGACAATTCGGAGGGAGCCGTGGTAAATCTCACATCGGTAAACAATGAAACATCGGTCGACTGGGACCTTAAAAATCATGTAGGCATACCGGTAGCCAGTGGCGTCTATCTCATTCATGTCGATGCCGGCTCGCTGGGCAAACGTACCCTCAAGTGGTTTGGTATGCTCCGGCCCATCGACCTCGACACATTCTGACAGAAACTTACAGGAGGGATTCCAGCAGACGGGTGTATTGCAGAATATAATCAGGCATGGACCTTAACCGGTACTGCATGATATACCTGGGGTGATCGAGAGTTACAATTTGTTTGAACAGATGCAGCTCATCATTGATTTTTTCAAGATGAGTTGCATTTTTTTTACCCAGTGATATAACCACATCCGTTCTAACGTTCATGGCTGCATGTTTTGTCAGTGACTCATGTATGAGCAGCCGGGTGGCCCTCAGCAGCTTGGGAGAATCGTAATAGTTGCAGTTTTTCGTACCATTTAACAACCCGAGCGGGCAAACCCCCGATAACAGGAACCTGCTGTAAAATTTTTTGGGGCCTCCAAAAGCATTTATGAATTCGTACACAAAACTACACGACATTTCTTTTTGTCGCTCGAAAGCGTTGGCGATACCAAGCTGTTCACCAAGAGCCACCGGGTCGGTGAAGGGAATACCGGTAATTCCGGCTCCAAAGCGGCCCGGATTGATCCCTAACATGAGAATTCTTTTGTTGCTGTTGTTATAATACTTTTTACAAAAAATTTCCAGAACCCTTATGGTTTCGCTTACCGCAAAAGGATTAATCAGAAAATGATTCGCGGGCAGCCGGAGGTACGGATTTAACCTGCTGTGGTAATCAAAGAAAAGCTCTCCGGTACCGGGCAACGCTTATTTTATTTTCAGTGAAATCACCGGAAGTGAACCTTTTTTACCATCGCTGCCGGTGTAGGTAACCTCCTTTAAAACAATGGCATCACCTGGCATACCTTTGGCAATGGCTTCTCTTGCGAGGATGGGAAATCCCCCCTCACCTGTTCCGAATTCACGGTTTTGGAGCGGCTTCAGGGTAAAAAAGTTAACCTGAAAAGTTTCGAGGCTGTAAATTTTTCCATCGTCGCACTGCACGGTAGGTGGTACCAGTTCACACCACCTAACCGCATCTTCCAGCGAAACTTCAGGAATTACTTTACCATCCATATACATTTTACAGGATGCGGGTGCACCATCTTTTTGCGCGGCTGTTTCGAAAGAAAAAAACATACTTATTACGAGCGCTGATGCAGTGAAGATTTTTTTCATGGTATTGAAATATTTACGTGTTATTATTTACTGGCTGTAAAACGGGTCAGGATATCTTTCACAGCATCCTTATGAATGGTAAACGACATCATTTTAAGCTTCACATAATCCTCGTGATAGTAATAATACCCCTTGCTTACGGGATTATTATGGGCGCCGGAGCCCGAATCTTTGATGAGGTACCACAAACCGTTTGGCTTTTCGAGCCATCCCACCAGGTGCACCGCGTGATCGTCGGTGGTGGAGCCGTTTGAGAACCGAAGCTGCCTCGCATTTTCATCGATATACTCCGATGGGATATCATAGGTGGGCACAACCGCAACTCCAAGCGAGCCCATGATACCCGTTTCGGAAACATCGCCACCGATAGATATGGAGAACCCATTTTTTACCGCTGTACTGATAGCACTCATAAAAACATCCAGAGGCACATTGTAGTAGTCGCCGGAATTCCACCAGTTGTCGGGTACATCGTATTCAACTTTTTGCCAGTAGGGTTTTTCTTTGAGCGACATAAAATCGACGTAGTCATCAGGATTAAGTTTTATCACACCGGTCATGTACTGCAGCGGGGTCATCTTTTTCCCGTTAACCATCACATGGTCGGGAACCTTCCCGATGTAATGATCCATGATGGACCGGATGGTTTGCTCCACTGCCGCGTAATCCCATGCCGAAGTTGCTTTAACATGGTTCAGGTACGCTTTCATTTCTTCGAACATCACCGAGTGATCCATAAACTTCTGGCCGGTACGGTAGCCGGTATAGGAATCGTATGGTACAATACCATAAAGTTTCATCATCCGGGCAACCGCATTGGTTTCGGAGCCCTCGTCGAACAGCGATGTTCCGCGGGTGCGTACAAACTCACGAGCTTTATGAATGGTTTCATAGTAAACAATATATTGTTCCGATAACTTTACTTCATTACCCGACAACCGTTTTACTTCCGACTCATAAAATGAAGTAGTTGAGAAACTCCAGCAGGTGTTGGTCATGCCCTGAGAAACCGGCTGTGTGGACCAGACCTTGTTGAACTCATCGGCCGACTTTGGAAGATCCATTGTTGAAAAATCCATTTTGAAGACTTTCGGTTTTGATGGAGCCTGAGGTTTATTGAACATTTCAATACTCTGTTCAATTTGCTGATAAAATTTGTTTTCGGCCTGGATAAATTCTCCTTTGTCGCGGCGTACCTGACTAAACGTAATACACGGAACAAACAAAAGGACAAAAACCAGTTTGATGGATGTTTTCATTGGAATCGGATAAGGTTTTAACAAGCAGATGGAGCATGCGAATATAGCAAATCCATCTAAAAAATTACGGGGCCACCAGGAGGCGCCTGCTGCCAATAACCCCTCGTGAACCGAGCAGAGTTACCTGGTACAGTCCGGCGGGAAACGCTGAAAGATCGTAACTTATCAGGTGGTTACCACCGATAAAGTTCCCATGCGGGGCCCGTATGACCGGGCGGCCGTGTAAATCGGAAACCATCAGG
>CAZPKJ010000091.1:0-11947 GCA_964587075.1 uncultured Flavobacteriaceae bacterium
CTTTCCCGTCAGGGTGGTTGTTTGTCCCGCGCAAATGGTAGTATCACCCGAAACAGATAGCTGCTCGGTTATTGAAACAACGGAGAAATCATCGGCATAGTAAAATGCTGCGTTATTAATTTCAACACAAGCCGCCAGTGGGGAAGTAAAATTAAACACCGATGTGGCGGCATCACTGCTGAAATTACCAATGGTTATATAAGCTTCGCCGCCGGCGGCAACATAATAACCGGTGTAACCGGTCCATGCGGTGGTGTCGGCAATTACTCCGGGAAATTTCAGTTGCGGCGTAATGGCAATAAATAAGTTTCCGGTTTGAGAAATGGCAGCGGTTGAAAATGAAATACCAATGTTGTTTGTAGCATAGCCCGACAGCGAAGACCGTTTAAAATAAGCTGCTACCCGGTAAAGATTATTTGGAACCATAGGTGTGGTTAAAGGCGCCTGCAGGTATGTTCTTGAATCGGGAACGGTTCGTTTCGTAAAAAAACCGGCATAGCTGCTTCCGCCATGAGCCGGAGAAATACCTGCAAAATTCGCGGGCACACTCACATTATTACAATTGGCAGGAAAGGTATTTAAATGACAAAAATTGAATAAGTCGGATGAAACGCCGGCACCATTCCAGGGCGAAGCTTTATTAATTTCGCCACTTCCGGCCGGACAAGCTGTGAGTTGTTCAAAGCCGGGGTTTGGACAAATATTCTGGGCCGTTACACTGTAAAAACAAAAGCCAAACCAGAGTACCACCACAAAGATGCATCTGTTTATCTTTTTCATTTTTCAGGCTGAACCAGGTTCACATTAATCAGTTCAATTCTTCTTTCAATGGCTGCATCCGGATTATAAACGGAGTTTCGCTTATCGGTTAGCTGGTCGCTTACGCCGGTTTTTACCAGTGTTTCGCCCGCGGCAACTTCGGTTACCTTTAAGCTGCCATCGGCAAACCATGCTTTGAGTGAACCTGAATTATATTGTTTCATATAATTTACCAGGCTGGCAATACGGCGGCGCGACAGGTTTACATTATAGTCATTTTCCGCTAACGGGCTTGTTCTTCCCCTCACCTCCAGTTCAATTTTTACTCCTGCAAGCAATGCTTTCTCGACTTTTTGGCAAAAGCCGTTCAGCTGGTTCCATGAATGCGTCACCACCTCATTAAAAAACCGGTCGATTCGTTTTTCGGCATCGGCTTTTGTACCTGATTCAACACCTGACGTAAATACTGTTTTGTACTCGCCAATTCGAGCCATATAGTCACGGTAAAGTTTGTCGTAACTTTTGTTGGTGGTTACGGCCATGGTCCGTTTATCGGGTTCATCGTTATCGAAATACAATTCGAGTGGAAGAAAATCGTCGTAATAGGCTTTGTTACCCGGGTCACTCTTAGCAATACTATCCGCAACAGCGGCCATCACCGAGTCGGCCCTGACCTCCGGTATTATGGAATCTTTAACCAACCTCTGGTAATAGTAAATATCATAGCAACAGGTTTTGGCTTTGATAAACATCGAACCCGGCCTGTTCGAACTTAATGTACCCGTGGTTGTGTCTCTGTTAATAGTAAAATAAACATCATCAACACTGGTGTTAAATCCAGGCCCCAGGTTAACGGGTTGGGCATATGTGTTATCCGATTTGGCCGATTTGAAAATATCCATCCCGCCAAGGCCGGTGTGGCCATAGCTGCTGAAGTAGAGAACCCGGTTTGGAGTATCAAAAAACGGAGTCATTTCATCATCAAAAGTGTTTATGACAGGCCCGCAGTTTGTTGCCGAATCAAACTGAAGAGAGGCGTTAAAGTCACTTGCGTAGATATCTGTTTTGCCAAACCCACCGGGTCTGTCAGATACAAAATACAGAGTATAGCCTTCAGCTCCGCGAGCTTCGATAGCAGGCTGCGTTGAGGTATAGCCGGTAATGTTAATGTTACTTCCTATTTTTTCAGGCTTGGTAAATTTGCCGTTTTCAAGATGGCTTATATACAACTCACACTGTAACGTGTAGGCCGCGTCAGGTTGCGGACACCGGCTGAATACCATGATTCGGTAATCAGGGCTGAATGCGGCATTTCCATTATGAGAAGCGGCTTCATTAATCATGATTCCTAACGGCAACGGTTGTTTGTTACGGGCCGCTTTTGGCGAAGTTTTTAAGATTCTCGAAACGTAATAATTGTCGGACTTCTTTTTTGTTTGTTCATATAAAAATCGCAGGGAAGCAAAATACAGTGTGGTGTCTTCCATCATGCTGGCACCAAATTCTGAATATACTGTATTAACAGGAGTACCTGCGTTGATCAGCTCAGCATCACTTTTTTGCTCCCTAAGTTCTTTCACAAAAGGGCAGCCGTCAACTTCTGATCGTGCTTTTATTCCGAAGTAAGTGCTGTCGGACGGGTGCTTATTCAGATACCGTTCATAAATACGGCACGACTCATCATACATACCTAAATATTTTTTCATCTCGGCATACCGGAACAATGCCAGCGGATACCGGTCCTCCTTGTCTTCAAGCACTATTTTACCATACCATGCGGCTGCTCGTTCGTAATCCTTGTACAACCTGCTTGCCTCAGCCATTTTGTAGCTGATGGTAGGGTCATTGGTTTCGAATTCAAGGGCTTTTTTATAATACTCAATGGCTTCGGCATAACGCGAAGTTTCCATCGACCGGTCACCGGCTGAAAGATAAGCTTTGAGTGTTTGAGTATAACCCTTTCCGGCGAATAGAATACATGCAAACAGGAATAAAATTATTCTTTTTATCATATTTCAATAAAGCGGGCAAGGGGGTTTAATACCAATGGGTTTTACTTTGCGGATGATGTATACAAGTGAAATTTCATATCCGCCTTTACCGTTACTGGCCCTGTCGAGATCGGATGTATTAAAATCGTACGATACGCCAACATTCAGATTATTGTAATCAATTCCGGCCGACGCTATCAGTGCGTCCGATTGGCGGAACCACCCACCCAGGTAAAACGCATAAGTCCTTCCGGGTAGTTCACTTATGCGGTAACGTACCGAGGTGCCACCGGTGAATTCATTAAAGCTTCCCTGGTTCATAAACAATACCGATGGCACCAGATCGAATCGCGATGCAACGGGAAAGTCCGTTTTTATATCAGCCTGAATCCTGGGAAAGAGTTTAGCCGGGTTTGAAAAAAATGAATCATCGGGCCTGTTGATATGCTGTACACTGAAGCCTGCGCCTAATTTGAATTTCTCCTCTGTTTGCATTAACCAGGCAATACCCAGGCTTATATCGGGATAACTGTGTTTGCTGTTATTGAAATTTTCGGAATTAGGCTGGTTCGGATCATAAACATCACCATCGTATTGCTCATCAAAATTCAGGTCGGAATAATTTATAGAGCGGCTTACAAAACCAGCCTGAAAACCGACACTTAAAAAATGAACGGAATTTTTGTCAAGAGTCCTGATCAGGGAGCCGGATAATGCGAATTGAGTTAATCCTAAAGCCCCGTCGCCGGCTTTATCGTTGTTAAACAACAAACCGGCACTGTAGCGGTTCCGTTCTGTCGACAATCCACCTAATGACGCATCCAGTGAACCCGAAAAAGAGGAGTAGTGTTTGGTAACCGATTTCCACTGGCTGCGGTGATTCCCGATGAAACGGTAGTCGCCGTTAAAAAATCCTGTTATTGCAGGGTTCAGGTTTAACGGACTGGATTGGAACTGCGACCAGTGAATATCCTGAGCTGATAACAGTGAAGGGAAAAGTAATAAAAAGAAGAATCCATAAGCTATACACTGCTTTGGAACGGACTGCTTGATATTTCGGTTTAATTTAATCACCGGTTAGCGGATTAGTGTAATGTTTCCTTTTTTAAAAAACTTTTGATTGTCGAAGCAAACCGCCTCCACATAATACACATATACGGCAGGGTTAGCCAGTTTGCCTTTGTAATAACCATCCCAGCCTTTTTTGGGGTCGTTTGACTCAAATACTTTTTCTCCCCACCTGTCGTACACTTTAAAGTCGAGCTCACGAATGGTGTTCCCTCTCACATACAGGATATCATTTTTTGAATCGAGGTTTGGGGTAAAGGCATTCGGGATATAAATTTCAGGCTCTACACATGAAACTTCTTTTACTGCCACCGACACAGAATCGGTATTGCTGCAGCCAAGCGGATCGGTGATGGTAACATACCACGTGGTATTTTGTGAAGGGTTTGCTGTAGGGTTTTGAGCACCCGGGTTACTCAGGCCATTCACAGGCGTCCAGCTGTAAGTAAAGGTACCACTGGCATTTGCAAACAACGTTACAGTTTGCCCGATGTAAATGGTATCCTGCGAAATTTGTGCATCAAGGGGAGGAATAAAACTATCGTATAAAACTTCAACCGGTAATGAGGTAGTGGTGCATCCGTTTACATCCGTAATGGAAGCCGTATAAAAACCGGGGCATAACGATGAAGCCACCGGACCTGTTTGCATTTGCGGGTCGTTCCAGGTTATGGTATAGGGAGGCGTTCCGCCCGACGGACTTACGGTCGCGGTTCCGATACACAGACCATCACAATAAGCGTTGGTTGAAGTTATGCCGGTTGCAAGGGGAGGCGGTTCAATTACAGCAACTGTAACCGAATCGGAACATCCAAGTGAATCGGTAACGGTAACTGTATACGAACCCGGACATAATCCGGTGGCAACGGGAGTAGTTTGATTCATCGGGTCATTCCATGAATAAATTACCGGCTGTATTCCGTTGCTGATAGTGGCACTTGCCTGTCCTGTACACAAACCGGTACAGGTAACCTGTCCGCCTGTGGCATTCACCGTAATAAACGGAGGAATAATAACGGTTTTGGTAATTGTTTCGCGGCAGCCCAGTGCACTAACGGCCTGTAACGTTACCGTATAAGTGCCGGCACCCGGAAAGGTGTGAACCGGGTCGGGGGTTGTAACTACCGGGCTGTTATCGCCAAAATTCCAGATCCACTGCGTGGTAACACCACTGGCCGAATTCGAAGTGTCGTTGAACTGGATCTGGTATGAACAGGTATTTTGGGTGTAGGAGAAGTCAATCTCATAATCGGGGGCAATGGTTACTGTTCCAATGGTAGTATCAGCACAACCGGGATTAAAAGTGGAATATGCAATCAGGGTAACTGTGTATGTACCAATTCCAGGGTACGTGTAGGAAGGGCTAAAGGCGTGACTGGTATCGGCGAGTGTTGTGGTATCACCGAAATTCCAGAAGTAGGTAGATGCACCGAAACTGTTATTTACAAACTGGACCGTGTTACTGCCGCAGGTAAGTACCGGTGTTTGCAGTGCGGCAACAACCAGTGTAGGGCATGCCCTAACATTAAGCTGATAGTCGCGCCGCGTTTTACTTAAAAAAACTCCGTTACGGTATTCATTCACACACACACCAATAACGAACTGGCCAATCGTGTTGGGGGTGGCAGTAAGAATACCCGTTTGCGGGTCAATAGCCAGGGGGATTCCGCCAAGCAGGTTCGACTGATTGTAAGGAGGTTGATATACTACCTGGTTATAAGGCGGCGGAAAGGCTGAGGGTAAAGGGTAAGGGTTCCCTTGTGAGGCACCGTTAAGCGGAGTACAAATTTCGTATACCAGAGAATCACCTTCGTCATCAGTGGCCGAATGGTCAAAAACAAAAGGAAGTCCTGCACAAACAAACGGAGGAGGGAGTGCATTGTACCTGGGATTACTGTTAAGTACCGGTGAGCCGGGAATGGATGCATAAAAGGTGGCACCGGTGTTAAGCGGTGTTACAATATTCAGTATAGTCTGGTTCCTGCAGCACCGCATATAGGTTAGCTGGTATCCTCCGGTAATAGGTGGCAGCAAAACAGTAGTTGCATAAAAAGCCGCCCTGTAACAAACATCTACCGGTGGAATAAAACAGGGTGAATTAATTATGTTTGGAACCGTAATGGAATCGTAAGGGGATACACTCAGGGTTTGTATTAAAACATTATTCACGTCCCAAATGCCAATGTACGCGGGGTCGTCGAAAGGCGGAACTCCAAAATAACAATCCCGGTAAACGGTAAGAAGTATCTGGTACTGGTTGTTGCCAAGATACCGGTAATAGAGTTCCCCACCAACAATGTGGGTTGCTTTGGCAGCGAATGACACGAGGGTAAAAACTGATATGATGAGTAATTTTCTCAATATCATGAGTTATAATCGGAATTATGGTACAATTAAAGGCATAAAAATATGAAAATAACCATGCAAATGGCGGAAAAATCTGCCATTAACTGCCGAAATTTGCAGGGTTTGTAATATTTAACGCACTTTCAGGTCGAGAAGCTTTCTGCTTCCAATATAGCCTTCGAGCAAATCCCCTTTGGCTACCCGCCCTACGCCAGCCGGTGTTCCGGTAAATATCAGGTCACCTTTTTTCAGTGTAAAAAAACGCGATGCAAAGGCTATGATATAATCAACAGGAAAAATCATGTCGGCTGTATTTCCTTGCTGTACGGTGTTGCCATTCCTGGTTAAGCTGAAAGTAATTGCCTGCATCGATTCAAATTCTATTTTAGGTATAAATTGTCCTACCGGTGCCGACAAATCAAATCCTTTAGCCAGTTCCCAGGGCAGTCCTTTCGTTTTAAGTTTCGTTTGCAGGTCACGGGCGGTAAAATCAATACCTATGCTCAGCTCTTCGTAATATTTATGGGCAAATCGTTCTTCAATGTTTTTACCCAGCTTGCTAATTTTTACTACAATTTCGGCTTCGTAGTGTATATCTTCCGAGAAATCGGGAATAAAAAACGGTTGCCTCCGCTGCAGTTGTGCTGTTTCGGGCTTTAAAAAAATTACCGGTTCATCATTCACGGGATTGTTAAGTTCACGCGCATGTTCGGAATAATTTCGGCCAACGCAAATTATTTTCATGGGAGCGGATTCAGGGATGGTTTGAAATGCAATTCGGTGAATTTTTTCCGGCCCCGAATATAGTGATCATAAACAATTGACCCTTTATAAATGGTAGGATGTACACGACTGGTCCGGTTCCTGTTTCTTTTAAGTTTTCCGGAAATAATTCTCCCGTAAAACGACCCGTGAGCCCTGAATACGGCCCAGGTATCGCCAATATGGCCTTCGGTAAGGAATTTTACCGCGGCAACGCCATCAAGGATGAGCCTGGTTATAATAACGCCAAAAAACTTTTGAGGCGGCAGATTTTTATACAACATCGATAAATTGTTCCTGAAGTTCAGGAATGTTTTACCCGGATTATTTTGTGGAAGGGTGGCACCTCCAACATGATAAACTACCGAATCGGGAACACACACAATTTCATAGCCAAGGTTCCTGATTCGCCAGCAGAGATCAATTTCTTCCATATGAGCAAAAAAAACGGGATCGAACCCGCCCGTTTCCCTGAACACCGACGAACGGATGAGCATACACGCTCCCGACGCCCAAAAAACCGGGATACTGCTGTTGTACTGTCCGTGGTCATTTTCAAGCGACCCAAACACCCGCCCTCTGCAAAACGGGTAGCCCAGTGAATCAATATAACCTCCTGCCGCACCGCCATATTCAAACCGGTTGCGGTTTTTGTACCATAACAATTTGGGTTGTACGGCCGCTGTCGCGGGATGGCTGTCGAGGTACCCTGTAAGTGGTTCAAGCCACCCCGGGGTCACTTCAACATCGGAATTTAACAGGAGAAAATATTCGGCATCCACCTGGGCCAGACACGTATTGTAGCCAAGGGCGAATCCCTCATTGGTTTTATTCCGGATGATACGAATTTCAGGGAAGTGCTCTTGCAAATAAGAAACCGAATCGTCGGTTGATGCATTATCGGCTACTATTACCTGTGTGTTAATGCCGCAGTTATCCCTCAAAACTGGAAGAAATTTTTCCATGAGGTGCCTGCCATTCCAGTTAAGTATTACAACCGCTGTTTTCAAAAGTCCTTTCTGTAATGGTTAATTTGGGCAAATGTATAAATCATTGATAAACTACGTGGGGGGGGAACGATTTTCCCATGTGTTTCCAGCGCCGGTGTGTCCATAACCAAAGTTCGGGCGTGTTACGAATTTCATTTTCGAGTAATGATACATGTTTGAGGGTGATACCGTATTCTCCGTCCCGGCTGTTGTCTAATGGAACAATTTCAACCGAATAGCGTCCACGGCCGGTTTTTTTCATCGAAAAATAGATCACCGGATAGCCGGTAATCCTGGCCAGTTTGGCGGCACCATTAAATACCGGTACACTTACGCCCATAAACGGAATTACCAGTTCAGTTTCACCCAAAGTAGGTGTCTGGTCAGAAATCAGTGTTGTTATAGTACGCTGTTGCTGATGTTTTATAAGAGCCCTGAGTGTTGACTTCATAGGAACCAGCTCCATGCCAAACCGTCGCCGTACTTGCCGGAAGTAGTGGTCGAATTTTTTATTTACCAGGGGCTTGTAAACGCCAATGCATGTAAAATTTACTGCCTTGGCCGACAGAGCCATACCACCCCACTCCCAATTGTTCATGTGTGATGTTACGGCAATAATACCTTTTGAACGGGCCGCCAGATCATCCAGCAGGCCGATGTTTGTGAAGGTTACCCTGGATAAAATGGAAGGTTTCGAAATGGATGGCATTTTAATAAATTCTACAATCAGGTCAGAAAAATGCCTGTAAAACCGTTGTTCAATTTGTTGTAATTCGTGCATTCCCTTTTCGGGAAAAGCAATCCTGAGGTTTTCACGAACGGTATCTTTCCGGTATGCGGGCCAGTAATAAAAAAACAGATATAATAAATCGGAAACCAGGTAAAGTACGCGGAACGGTAAAAGCGAAAGCAGATATAAGAGAATCGTTACTACAGGAAAAAATACCTGCATATATTTTTACCTCGGATTTTGAAAGTTTTCTTTGGCTTTATTACCAAAATAATCGTCGCCTTTGTCTTCTTCGTCGTAATTCAGCGACTGTGTATCCCGTTTATGAATCATCAGCTGCCACTGATTGTTGAAAGGTTCACCCTGTGCATCGGAGTGCAATAATGTAAAATCGTTGGTTACCAGATCGGGATTATAAAAAACAAACTTCCGGTTCGACTGGTTATCGAGGTTGTAATAGTGCCATATCTCATAAGGATAAGCACTGGGTTCGTTATAATTTTTACTAATAGTATTCGGCGGGCCATACTTCAGATACACTCTTCCGCGTTCGGTGGCATGTCCTCTGCGGATGCTGGTGCCATATTCATGATTTACTTTTCTCACTTCGGCATAATAATCCATCCAGGCTTTTTCGGGGTTTAGCGGACTACGCTTCGACCAGAAATCATAAAAGAACTGTTGCATGATGGTTAAGTCGGCAAGCTTCATCTGGTTTCCAATAAAAGTAATTTCAATAGTTGAGGCAATAGGATGGAGGGAGTTGATAAATTCTTTGAGTGAGTCCTTGTTTGTGATAAAGGAGGCGAATGTGTTGCTCACATCCAGAGTTGTATAATCGGTTGTCGTGGCAAAGATGGCCCTGTTGCTTCTTTGGAAAAACACCGAATTCTGGGCTATAATTTCGTTTTGCTGATTGCGCGCTTCTATAACCAGGTTATAATTTCCCGAAGGTAAGTCGGTCAGTGGTATCTCCCGCAACAGCACGTTTACTTTTTGAGCTTTTTCCTTCGAAAATCCCTTGAGGTTCTCAATAATTTGTTTCGATTCGGCCGATTCAATAAAATAAGTTACCAGGTAGGGAGCGTCGCCAAAAATTTCGCTGGTATTATAAATTTCAGCGTAAAACTTCAGTGAATTAACGGAATTCGGATAAAAATTGTCGACATACGGAACCAGGTCGAATCCGCTTTTTGTGAGAATGGAGTTGCCTTGCGATTTGGTATAGGATTCGAGGAATTGAATATCGGAAACAGAGGCAATGTTGTTGTAGTATTTCAATTTGATAATATCAGCCACAGCGTGGGTCTTCTCTCCCGCATGGTTGTCGGTTACAGATATTTCAATCTTGTAATCGCCATTGGGTAATTGTATGCGTTGCTGATCAAGAAAAAAGTAGTTTACATCTTTATCGTTATCAACTTCAGGGCTTAAAAGGTTGTAGGAGTCGGTATGTCTCACTTTCCCCGATTCATCGGTAAAGCGGGTCGAAATGGCAATAGAACCCTGGAACTTCCCCGTGGGCAGTTGATTGTACCTCACAGTAGCCCCGTTTACCGAAAGGTAGGTTTCAACGTATGGGCCATTTTCGGGTGAGTAGAATGTTTTATAGCTGAATAGTGCCTGCAGGTTTCTGTCCTGGCTATGAAGGTTGAACACACAAAACAACAAAACGAGAGGCAAAATGAACTTTTTCATTGGTAATGGATTTTGTTGCCAAGATACAAAAAATTAGCGAGCGGAACTGTACATGATCATGTCACAGAATTGTGTTTTTTGGCGGATAACGAACGCGCCGGCTGAGACAAATACCCGTTTGGATTGTATAAAAAAAGGGTAACACGCTGATGTTACCCTTTTTAATCTCTCATTGCAAAATCAGTAGTTGGTGAGCGCATAGTTAACGGCTGCCTGGGCATTCAGGTTTCCATAGCCTTTGGAGCTGTTGCGAGAAGGATAAAATTGTGCGGTATTGGTAAGGCAGGTTATTACCTGAGATCGGCTCATCGCAGGCCTGGCGCTCCAAACCAGCGAAGCAATGCCGGCCGCGGTAGCTGTGGCGGCCGAGCTTCCTCCAATGTAGGTAGGAGTGGTGCCTGAGGCAGGTAATGAGAGGGAATTCCGGCTGCTGTTTGACGACCGCTCCATGGTAATGGTATACAATACCTGGCTGCCGTCGTGGCACGAACTGCACTTGGATCCATTTTCCTTTACACCGGTAACAGCAACACATGAACTGTAGGCGGCAGGATAGATGACCCCATACCACGTTGTCCAGCTGAATGAGGTACCTGCGGCAGCTAAAATCAATTTTCCTTTTCCATAGGCGTAATCAACACCATCACGCAATACACTGTAGGAGAATGGTGATCCTATACTCATGCTGATAATTTTAATGTCGGCCCGGTCGCCCATTCTGACACAGGCATTCTTCACGGCGGTTCGTTCGGATGATTTATCAAGTACCACATCTTCGCAACCGCGGATAAAGTGAACATTGCTTTTATAGGCTACACCTGAAGTGGCATTCTGGTTATTTCGCGGGCCGGCGGCCAGTCCGGTCATGCTGGTGCCATGGGTACAGGATGTGTAGGCTCCCGAACCGTAAGTATAATCGGTGGTGAGGGTACGGCCGTTGTTTGAGTCGCCATTGGTAAAGTTCGAACCCAGCAGTGTTTGCGATGAACTGATTCCTGCATCAATTACACCTATTCCGATACCATTGCCCTGACTGGTATTCCAGGCTGTAGGAATGGTATGGTTGTTAAAATTCCAGGGCAGTCTTGCACCGGGGGTGATGGTGGTATAGTCGCTGCTGTTCAGGCCGTAGGTAGAAGCGCTGCAGCCCGAAGTTGAAGCTACTTTGTCGGCGGAGGCGGGCCAGTAGTCGAGCGGCTCAATATACCGGACATTCACCAGGTTACGGAGTTTGGTTATGACATTTTTATCGGTAAGCCGTACTGTTATAACAGGCAAAACCGGGTCATCTTCAACCAGGATATCAGCCAGAGCCACAGTTTGTCCGGTTGCGATTTTCAGTTCGGTCAGTATAAATTCCACCAGGGCGTCGTGTACCTGTTTATACTCGCCCGACCTGACATTCACCTGATGTAATTTTTTACTGATATCACCGGCAGTTGCGGGTTTGTAGCCAATCGACACCGATTGGTCGCCATATTGCACGGCGCTCCAAAGGGTCTTAACGTCAATCCATTCCCATTGAAAATCGTTCCGGCTTTCGAGTAATCCGATAATGGTTTGATCGACCTGCGATTTTGAAAGCGGGTCGCCGGTCGGAACCG
>CAZPKJ010000092.1:0-7452 GCA_964587075.1 uncultured Flavobacteriaceae bacterium
TATGCCGATGTAGTGCTTCCCCTGGCGCTGCAAAAATTGTATACATATCGTATTCCCGGCGACCTGGATCAGGAAGTATTCAGGGGAGGCAGGGTAGTGGTTTCATTTGGCAAGTCGAAAATTTATACCGCACTGGTTCATTCGGTGCATCACTCACGGCCCGAACATTATACCGCCAAACCGGTCCTGGAGGCACTTGATAACATTCCGGTTGTAAATGAACAGCAGTTTAAGTTGTGGGAATGGATTTCGGAATACTACCTGTGTACGCTTGGTGAAATTATGATTGCCGCACTCCCCTCCGAACTCAAGCTCCAAAGTGAAACAGTAGTAACCTTAAACCCCGCTTTTGAACCGGAAAGCCAGCTGCTGACAGAAGAGGAGCTGCAACTGATTGAGCATTTAAAAGAAAGCAGCAAGTTATTTCGTATATCCGACGCCGTGAAGTATTCGGGAAGCAAATCGGGCATACGCATGGTACGGGAGATGATTGAACGCGGTATACTTTTGGTAAGTGAGGAACTGCGCGATGCATTTGTGCCAAGAAAAAAGACTTACGTGAAGCTTTCCGCGAAAGCGCAGGACGACGCCTTTATGCAGGAGGTGTTTTCCAAAATTGAAAAGCGGGCACCCAGGCAACTGGAACTGCTCATGACGTATTTAAAGTTACAGGCCGACCAGGGTGTTGAGTTTTTAGCCAGGGATTTTTTGTTAAAGTCATCCCATTCATCCATGTCAATTTTAAAACAGCTGGTTGCCCGTGATGTATTTGAATTATTCGAATCAGATGAACATCTTGCTGCCCTGCCTTCAGCGGTAACATCTGCACAAATTGCATTGAGCGAGGTTCAGCAAAAGGCGTATGAGCTGTTGACGGACTTTAATTCACAACACAAAACCAGCGTGCTGCACGGAGTGACCTCTTCGGGTAAAACCGAAGTTTACATACGATTGATTTCAGATTTGATTCAATCAGGAAAACAGGTATTGTATCTTTTACCGGAGATTGCGCTTACCACACAAATAATTTCTCGGCTGAAGGGCCATTTTGGTGAATCGATGCTGGTGTACCATTCCCGGTTCGGAGCCCGTGAGCGAGCAGAAGTTTATATGAAGCTTGTAAAAGACGGAACGGATGGAACATTCAGGTACCCGATTGTCATTGGTGCCCGGTCGGCGGTTTTTTTACCATTTAAGAACACGGGCTTGGTTATAGTTGACGAGGAGCATGACCAAAGTTACAAGCAGCACGATCCTGCTCCCCGGTACAATGCTCGTGATGTAGCGGTTGTTTATGGCGGGTTGAATAAATGTGGTGTTATTTTGGGATCGGCAACGCCCAGCCTGGAGAGTTTTTTCAATGCTGAAACCGGTAAGTATGAACTGGTGCGGATGAACGAACGGTATGGTGGCCTTCAAATGCCCGAAATAAAAATCATTGATCTTAAAGAAGCATACCGGAAACGAAAAATGCGGTCCTATTTCACACAGGAACTTCTCGACAACATTAAAACAGCTCTAGACAACCGCAACCAGGTAATTCTTTTTCAAAACCGCCGTGGTTTTGCAACCGTTATTGAATGTAAAAACTGCGGATGGATACCACATTGCATTAACTGTGATGTTACATTAACCTATCACAAGCGGTCGAATCATTTACGATGTCATTATTGCGGTTATACCACACCGCCACCGGCGAAATGTAACGCTTGCAATGATCCCGACCTGCGGATGAGAGGAATTGGTACCGAGCGTATAGAAGACGAGATTGCCATTTTTTTTCCCGATCATAAAGTGGAACGGCTCGACCTCGATACCGGATCTTCAAAGTCGGCATACCAGCGCATTATTTCAGGCTTCGAACAGGGTGAAGTTGATATTCTGGTAGGTACCCAGATGGTAACCAAGGGCCTTGATTTTAATAACGTAAGTCTGGTAGGAGTAATTAATGCCGACAGCCTGATAAATTTTCCCGACTTCAGGGCCGTGGAACGCAGTTATCAGCTGCTGGCACAGGTTGCAGGGCGTTCGGGCCGTAAGTTCAGGAGAGGGCAAGTACTTGTACAAACATTCCAGACCACACATCCTATGCTCGATTACCTGATCAGGAATGACTTTGAAGGTTACTACCGATACGAACTTGCCGAACGGCAAAAATATTTTTATCCGCCCTACTTCCGGCTGATTCATCTGAAACTGAAGCATCGTGACGAGAAAGAAGTGGAACTGCTTTCACAGGATTTTACAAAAATATTAAAGCAGGTTTTTGGAAAACGTGTATTGGGACCCGTTACACCACCGGTTTCGCGGGTGCGGAATTTCTATCTGAAAAACATTATGCTGAAGATGGAAAAAACATTGCCGAACCATGAAGTCAAACAGAAATTAACAAGGGTTATCAACCGTTTTCTGTCGCAGCCCGAAAACCGCAGCCTTTTTATTCAGACGGATGTAGATCCGATGTAAAGTGTGTTATTCGACAATAAATTCACCATTCATCAACGACCAGTGGCCCGGATAGGTACAAACAAACTGGTACTTGCCCGGAGGAGGCGCAGCAAAAATTATTTCTGTTTCCTCCTGTGGGCCTAATAATTTGCAGGCTATTAATACATCATTGATATTGGGAACATAATCACCCTCCTTTCCAACATTGAGGCCGGCATTGGCAACAATTTCCATGGTACCATCATGTACAAGAACCCAATTGTGAGGCATCGATTCGTCGGTTGAAAGATTTTTTATTTTGAGCTTTATGGTGCAGTTTGCCCTGACACTAATTTTGTCAGGCACATACGACATATCGGTCATGGATACACCCGTAGCATTGATTGCTATTTCAACTATCTCTGCACCGGGGTCAATAACATTTGGGTCATAGGCGGGCCGGTCATCCCTGAACAAATCGGCAGCAGTTGTTTTTGCCGCGTCGTCTTTGGGCGGCGAATCGCTGCAGCCAACGGCCATTAAGAGCGTAATCATGACCATTGCTGTCAGATCAGGTATTCGTTGTAATGATTTCATGGCTTTGGTTTTTAGTGGATTCACTGAAAAGAAATAGTTGTTATATATTCAAAGATACTTAAAAAAACCGCTGGTTAATTTATGTTAAAAATCGTTAATGAAATGTTAATCTGTTGATATATTGTCGATTTAGCCATTACTTTTGTAATTCGATGAACAGGAAAAAAATTATCGGTACTGCAATATTGATGGCTATGGCCCTTATGGGGCTGGTGATACTGCAGGTTTATTGGATCAGGCATGATTTTGCCCTGCGTCAGGAACGGTTTAAACAACAGGTTACAACAGCGTTACTGAATGCGGTTGATAAAATTGATACCGGCGAATCAGTAAGGTTTGTTATGAACAGTTTCGGTGATGAACTGAGCGATACCCTGGCTACTTTTTTTGCTCCTGCTGTTGATGGAAATATTCCAGTCAATGATATAATGGAGATTGAAAAATTTATTCCTCCTCCCCCTCCGGATGCTTTTACCTTTGTATCGTCGGACGACACTTCGGGTGGCAGGAAAACGATAAAAGTATTCAGCAGTTCGGATAGTCGCGGTACTGTTTCGGTTACTGTGGATGACAAGAACCGTCATGAAACTATAGTTTTTTCCGACACCAGCCTATTCAGAAAGCGAGTTGAACAAAAGGTAAATGCTCAGGTTAAGCGAATTGAAAAAACAAAAGAAAGGATTAAGTCGAGGAAGGACCAGCTTAACAAAGTGGTGGAAAAGATGGCGTTTGAATTTGAAACGCGCGACTTTAATCTGGCCGAACGGATCAATCCTGCACATGTTGATTCAGTTGTGGGTGCCGAATTAAAAAACTCGGGAATAACGCTGCCCTATGGAATTGCTTTTGCCACGGGGAAAACCGATTCGGTGATCTGGTCGCGTCCGTTACAAAGCGAACCAGGCAATGGTGTGCAAATGGTGTCGGTGAAATTGTTTCCCGGTGAAATAGTGAATCGCAACGACAGGATACATCTCACGTTTGCCGATACATTTCAGTACCTCATTTCGGGCATGTGGATGATGCTGCTGAGTTCGGTGATTTTTACCGGCATTGTTATAGTAACTTTCAGCTATACGGTTTATATCATATTCCGGCAAAAGAAACTTTCAGAAATGAAAAGCGATTTCATCAATAACATGACCCATGAATTTAAAACACCCATTGCCACCATCAGGCTGGCAGCCGATTCCATGCAGCATAACGAGGTAGCCGGAAACCCCGATCGCATCGTATACTATTCAAACATCATTAAAGAGGAAAGCAATCGAATGAATGATCATGTTGAAAATATTCTTCAGTTTGCACAGTTCGATAAATCGGCTTTTGCCATGGAAACGGAGCCACTGAATATGCATACCATAATTCAGGATGCTATAAACAAATTTAAATTGCAGCTGGAAGAATTGAATGGCAGCATCACTTTTATACCTGATGCAGTATCACCCATGGTAACCGGTGACAGGCGCACGTTGCCTGTTGTAATTACCAACCTGTTGGATAACGCTGTAAAGTATACCGAAATGGCCCCGGATATTAAAGTCATCACGAGTAATAAGGATGGAAGTTTTGTGGTTGAAGTAGAGGATAATGGCATTGGGATGAATCGCGATAAGCAAAAGCGTGTTTTTGAAAAATTTTACCGGGTACCCAGTGGAAATATTCATAAGGTAAAGGGTTTTGGATTGGGACTAAGTTATGTGAAAGCCATTGTTACTGCCCATAATGGCAGTATATCGGTTGTGAGCGAGCCTGGCACAGGCAGCAGGTTCACGGTTACGTTACCGCTTACATGAATTCACATTTTATCCGGTTGAACAGATACACACAGCAATGAGAAAGTATAATCAGTACAGAATACTATTTGTTGAAGACGATGAAAACTTTGGCATTGTTATGCGGGATTATCTGTCGATGAATGGTTTTAATGTTACGCTTTGCGCGGATGGCAAAAAAGGATGGAGCCGGTTTACCAATGAGGAGTTTGACTTGTGTATCCTGGATGTAATGATGCCTGAATTGGATGGATTTAGTCTGGGGAAGGATATTCGAAAGGTAAATCCATCCGTTCCAATCGTGTACCTTACGGCCAAAGCGATGAAAGAGGATATAAAAAAGGGTTATGGCATTGGTGCCGATGATTACATTTTGAAGCCATTCGATCCCGAAATTCTCTTATTAAAAATAAATGCGTTGCTGAAGCGTGCCGGTAACCGCAGTGACAACAGTCAGGATGATTATGCTATAGGTGCTTTTGAGTTTAATTTCAGCTTGCGGGAATTGAAAAAAGGTGACGTAGTGTATAAGTTATCGCCGCGTGAAGCCGAATTGCTACGTTTGCTTTCAGTGCATATAAACCAGGTATTGCCTCGTGAAGTTGCGCTGAAATCAATTTGGGGCGACGAGAATTACTTCAATGGCCGGAGCATGGATGTATTTATTACCCGAATTCGGAAGTATTTTAAGGATGACGATACGGTCGAAATTCAGAATATCCATGGAAGTGGATTCTTATTGAAAGTGAATTCGTAAAACGCTTTTTCAGAACTCTCCGCCGGCCGGCGCGTGCTGTTCAAAAAATTTCCACAGCGAATCGCCGGGAACGGGAGCAATTATATTTACAGGAGTTTTCGAAACAGGATGCAGAAATGTTAATTGCCGTGCATGCAGACTGATAGATCCATCGGGATTTGAGCGTGGTGCGCCATATTTTAAATCACCTTTTATGGGACATCCTATGGCCGCAAGCTGCACACGAATCTGGTGATGGCGCCCGGTTACTGGTAATACTTCGAGCAGTGAGTAGTTGTCGCTTCGAAACAGTGTCCGGTAATGGAGTTCACACCGCAGCCTTCCTTTCCGTTCGTCGTGAAACGCTTTCGATTTGTTGCGTGATTCGTCTTTCGATAAAAAATGTATGAGGGTTCCTGCGGCATTTTCGGGAGCATTTTTTACCAGTGCCCAGTAAGTTTTGGTTATGAGCCTGTCGTGAAATTGTTTGTTCATTCTTTCAAGGGCCTTACTGGTCCGGGCGTAAATAACCACGCCGCTAACCGGCCTGTCGAGTCGGTGAATGGTCCCTAAAAATACATCACCCGGCTTGTTGTACTTTTCGCCAATATAACTTTTCACTTTATCGCCAAGTGTAATGTCACCGGTTTTATCACCCTGCACCAAATCACCTGCTTTTTTGTTAATTGCAATCAGATGATTGTCTTCATAAAGCACAGCGATATCCATAGTATTTATAAAAGTATCCGCCATTGTTTGCAGCGATGAACGGCAATATCAGTACTGTTCCTTCTCGTTGGGAAATTTCAATTTTTTTACATCACTGATATAATTCTCGGTAGCTTTGTGAATGGTTTCATACAGGTCGGCGTACCTCCTGAGAAACCTCGGGTTAAATTCCTTGTTAATACCAAGCATGTCGTGCAGTACCAGTACCTGGCCGTCGACACCATTACCGGCACCAATACCAATAACGGGAATCTTTACCTGTGATGCTACTTTTTTGGCCAGTTTGGCGGGAATTTTTTCAAGCACTATGGCAAAGCAGCCCGCTTGTTCGAGCAGCATCGCGTCGTCGACCAGTTTTTTGGCTTCCGCGGCCTCCTTGGCTCTTACCACATAGGTTCCGAATTTATAAATTGATTGTGGTGTTAATCCAAGGTGACCCATCACAGGTACACCTGCCGAAAGGATTCTGCTTACCGACTCGCAAACTTCTTTACCACCCTCCATTTTCACGGCATGTGCACCCGATTCTTTCATAATTTTTATGGCTGAGTTAAGAGCTTCTTTCGAATTCCCCTGGTATGAACCAAAGGGCAGGTCAACCACTACAAGTGCCCGCTTAACACCACGCACTACCGATGAGGCATGATAAATCATTTGATCAAGGGTAATGGGAAGTGTTGTTTCGTGCCCTGCCATAACATTGGACGCTGAATCACCCACCAGTAATACATCTATACCAGCATCATCCAGGATCCTGGCTAATGAAAAATCGTAAGCGGTGAGCATCGAAATTTTCTCACTCCTCTTTTTCATTTCAAGCAACGTATGCGTAGTTACTTTCCGGATATCAGGATTCAGGGCCATGGATGGGGGATTAGTAGTTGTTGGAGGAATGAATATTAAAACGCAAAAGGCATTTTATTACGACAAATTATAAACCGGGTTTATTTGTCTTTTGGTAACGAAAAAACATTGGATCCGTTGGTATTGTTATTCTTTTCGCCCGAATCGGAACCGTTTTTGTTATTCCTGGGTTCATTGGCTGGGGTTGTTGATTTGCCATCACCTCTTAATTTTTTCAGTTCCGATTCAAGTTGAAGATTTTTCTCTTTTTCGGCTTTGAGGGCCTTCGACAAATTAATGACTAAATCACCATTATCATTACCGCCAACCATTTCCTTATACTTT
>CAZPKJ010000092.1:7462-11689 GCA_964587075.1 uncultured Flavobacteriaceae bacterium
TAAATCGGTGTTCGATCTTTTAAGTGAGTCGATAGAAAGGTCTTTTTGCTTTAACTCTTGCTGGAGTGCCGTGATTTGTTTCTCAAAATTACGGAAGGTAACGTCCTTTTCCTGTTCACCACTTTTCATGGCGGAGATTGTTTTTTTCAAATCATCGTTATCTTCATGCAGCTGGTTGATTTGGGTTTTTAATGCGATGATGGATTCAGCCAGTTCAATAATATCGGGGCCCTGCTGGGTATGCTCATTTCCTTTGCTTTGCGCAGATGAAGCAGACGGTTCAGCGGGATTGGCTTTAGTGAAGATGTAAATAAAATCAATTTTACCTCTCGATTCAGGACCAATAATCAAACCCATTTGTCCGGTACCATAGGATGGTTCGGTAATGGACCGCAGAAAAACCGTGTTTGAATAAATATCGTAGCTTCTGTTGAAACATTTTATTTCAATCATATTAGCCATGTTTGGCTCATTGATGGCATTATTTTTTACCCAGCCCCCGTCTTTTGATGTCCCGGTGATATAACGGTACGACCCTCCTGCAATCTGCCTGATCCGGTATTCCTTTTTCTTGTTGATCTCAAAAAGAAACCCGCCCTGCCCGTCTTTCTGCATCATGAATAATATCCCTACGGTAGCGCCTTCTCCCATCGACTTATCCAGTTTCATGGAAACCACCATCCGGAAATTGGTAAACTCCTCCTGGAAATTTCCGATAATGGCATAAGGGGCGGAGGAAGCACGGCGCTGCAAAATATATTCACCATCCTGAACAATGAAAAGGTTTTCGGCATTGGCCAAAGTAGTCCAGTAGGTACTGATGCTGTCGAAGTTTTCGCTGATGGTTAACTTATCAAATCGTTCCCTGACAACCTGGCCCTGTAACGTTCCGGTTACCACAAACCATGTAAAAACAAGCCCCAGGCAACGTAAAATATTATGTTTTCTCAAACTTTTGTAAATTAAGCAATCAAAGGTATAAAAATACATACATCTGTTGGCTGATTGTATTACTTTTGGATCATGAAATCTTTCAGGTATCTCATTTTAACTTTACTTGCAGCTGGTTCATTTATAATTACTTCATGCGATAATGAAGTTGAACTGGTAGCCCCTTATAAGGAAATTGGTGTGGTGTACGGGTTGCTGAACCCCGCCGATACGGTACATTACGTACGTATTCAAAAAGCGTTCCTAGGAGAGGGTAATGCCTTGCTGATGGCCCAGGTTGCCGACTCGGTGTATTATCCCGATATCCTTGACGTCCGGTTGTACCGTATTCAAAATGGCGTGTCGGTTGAATCCTTTCCATTGACCCGTTTTATTGGTCCCGACAAGGAGCCTGGAGCATTTCCGTCGACACCAAATATTTTGTACCGGACCAATGGCGAAACCATTTATCGCGACAGCGAATACAGGATCGTGATATTGAATACCGAATCGAATCACATAATTTATGCTCAAACCCCAATAGTTGACAGCATCCGCGTACTGCGTCCCACCCTTAGCGAGAAGATAAAGTGGGCCAACACGAACCCGGTTCTGGTAGAGTATGTACCTACGGTAAATGGAAAGGTTTATAATTTGACTATACGGTTTAAATTTAATGAGGAGCGAATCAGTACCGGGGTCATTGAACCGAAGTATATCGACTGGATATTTCCCAACGAAATTGTATCGAATCCGCAAAACCTTTCCAGTATCCGTAAAGAAATCGATGGTGAAGATTTTTATAAGTTCGTGGATGTAAAGCTTCAGGCCGATCCCGATATCAGGCGGTATGCGGGTACCCTGGACTTCATTTTTACCGGCGGCGCTGAATTTTTAGCCAATTATATAGCTATAAACCAAGCTACTACAAGTATTTTAACCACTCCTCCCAACTATTCGAATGTTCAGGGTGGAACCGGTATTTTTTCCAGCCGATTTATTCAAATCGCTAAAAACAAGGAGATGGATCCCGCTGCACTTAATTTACTCCAAACCGGACCTTATACATTTGATTTAGGCTTTCAATAGTGCCGTTTTGTCAGGGTGACACCCTATCATTTCCAATATCTTGCCATAAGGTGACATAATTGCCAGCAAATTGTGGTGGCATAATCATTGACTAATGCTGGGTGAAACTTTAAAATAATAGATCCATGAGAAAAGTTATAGGAATTGATTTGGGTACTACAAACTCTTGCGTTGCCGTTATGGAAGGTAATGAGCCTGTAGTTATTCCAAACAGCGAAGGACGCCGGACCACGCCTTCAATTGTTGCATTTATAAAAGACGGGGAGCGTAAGGTTGGTGATCCTGCCAAACGTCAGGCTATTACTAATCCCAAGCATACCATCTCGTCGATAAAGCGGTTTATGGGTGAAACCTTCGACAAGGTATCGGCCGAAGTGGCGAGAGTACCTTATGAGGTAATAAAAGGCGACAACAATACGGCACGTGTGAAAATAAATGACCGGAATTATACACCTCAGGAAATATCAGCCATGATTCTTCAAAAGATGAAGAAAACAGCCGAAGATTACCTGGGCAGCGAGGTTACGGAAGCTGTTGTTACCGTACCTGCTTATTTCAGCGACTCACAGCGCCAGGCGACCAAGGAAGCCGGCGAAATTGCCGGATTGAAAGTGTTGCGTATTATCAACGAACCAACTGCAGCTGCTTTAGCTTACGGCCTTGACAAGACCCATAAAGATACCAAAGTTGCCGTATTTGATCTTGGTGGTGGTACTTTCGATATCTCCATACTTGAACTGGGTGATGGAGTGTTTGAAGTAAAATCAACCAACGGCGATACACACCTTGGCGGGGATGATTTTGACCATGTAATCATCGATTGGTTAGCACAGGAATTCTTAACTGATGAGGGGCTTGATTTACGCAAAGATCCGATGGCTATGCAACGCCTCAAGGAAGCAGCTGAAAAGGCCAAGATTGAATTATCGAGCTCAACACAAACCGAAATCAACCTGCCGTACATCATGCCGGTTGACGGAATTCCCAAGCACCTGGTAAAAACCCTTACCCGCGCCAAGTTTGAACAGCTGGCCGACAAATTAATTCAGCGTACCCTGGAGCCATGTAAAAAAGCTTTAAGCGACGCTAAATTATCGGCAGCCGATATTAACGAAGTGATTTTAGTTGGTGGATCAACCCGTATCCCTGCCATCCAGGAACTGGTAGAGAAGTTTTTTGGTAAGAAGCCATCAAAAGGAGTTAATCCGGATGAGGTAGTTGCTATTGGTGCCGCTATTCAGGGTGCAGTTCTTACCGGTGAAGTTAAAGATGTACTGTTACTCGACGTAACGCCGCTTTCACTCGGTATTGAAACGCTTGGTGGTGTTTCAACAAAACTGATTGAGTCGAATACAACCATTCCTACCCGTAAATCGGAGGTATTTTCTACGGCATCCGATAATCAGCCATCCGTTGAAATTCACGTTTTGCAGGGCGAACGTCCCATGGCAAAAGACAATCGTACCATCGGAAGGTTCCATCTCGACGGCATACCACCTTCACCAAGAGGTATTCCTCAGATTGAAGTGATATTCGATATTGATGCCAACGGAATCCTGAACGTTACAGCCAAAGATAAAGCTACCGGTAAGAGCCAGAATATCCGTATTGAAGCTTCTTCGGGTCTCAGTGAAGCAGATATAAAGAAAATGAAAGCCGAAGCCGAAGCTAATGCTGAAGCCGACCGTAAAGCAAAAGAAGAGGTTGAAAAAGTAAATCAGGCCGATACGCTGATTTTTCAAACTGAAAAACAGTTAAAAGAGTTTGGCGAAAAATTGTCGGCCGATAAAAAAGACCCTATCGAAAAAGCGTTAGCTTCCTTGAAAGAAGCTCATAAGAATCGTGACATTGCAGGAATCGATGCTGCCATGCAAACGTTAAATAATGCATGGAGTGTCGCTTCGGAGGAGATGTATAAGGCTACACAGGATGGAAGTACCGCTCAGCCAGGCAGCGAAGGCGCCCCGGCATCAGACGGAGCCGGTGCTCAGAGTGATGCCGGTAATGTTACCGATGTCGATTTCGAAGAAGTAAAAGAAAACGGAAAGTAAGAACAGCATCAAACTGAAATAAAAAAGTCCCTCATTGAAGGGACTTTTTTATTTTGATAAAGATCTGGTTTTACAAAAAGTTAAGCCGGTTCATAAACGCTTCCTTGTATGACTTACCAACCGGAATAGTTTTGTCGTCGATGAGCACACTATTCTC
>CAZPKJ010000093.1:0-11580 GCA_964587075.1 uncultured Flavobacteriaceae bacterium
GCTGTCCCAGCTCTGCATGGCGCCAACGGTTCCATCCGTTCCGCTTATTGATTTTTTCATGTCAGGATCTTTTTCATTCCACGGGCTCCACTTGTCGAGGTCGGCCAGCGAGTTCACATTTTCCCAAACAACTTCCTGTGGCGCGTTAATGACAATGGATTTTTCGTAATGAAAATCCTTTGATACAAATAATGCGATGATAAGGCAAAGTACTATCAGAGACAGTATCACGATGCCTGCTTTTTTTAGTAGTCCCATATCTTTGATTAATTACCGGTTAATAAATTTATTTTTTATGTTTTGATTCAAAGTCCTTGTGCTCCTTCAATTCGCAATTTCCATTAAATGTCAGGTATGGATTTATAGTTGTCATTTTATCACAGTATGAATGCCATTTAACTATGGGTGTGTTAACACGCAAAAGTAAATGAATATATCAATACAGCAAAAAACAGGTCGGGATTTCTGGCTGGCTACAATTTATCTATTGTTTCCAATTGGCCCGGTGCAAAGTATATAGTTGTAATTTAATGTTCTCAGGCGCATTTTTGCCGGCTTCAGGTTTAAAAAGGCACTTTTCCAGTAATCGCGATGAACTGAAATTATCGAGATGTGTGTATGCTTCAAGCCTTTCAAAATGGAGTGAATTAAAGCAATATGTTATCACCGATGAAAGCGCTTCATGCATGATTCCAAGACCTTGAAAAGCAGGAAACAACTCATAACCTACTTCAGCAGTAGTTCCATCATTGGAAATGTTCCATAAACATACTGTGCCGGCCAGAGCACCGTTTTGTTTTAAGCAAATAGCCCAATATAGCCGGTTGTTTTGTTCTATACCTTCGAGTGTGGCCTGAATAAAACGTTTTACATCATCCATGTTTTTCGCCGCCATCCTGTCGAGGTATTTTCCAACATGTTCATTGGAACGTAGCAGGAACAGGTCATGTAAATCATCCTCCGAAATACTCCGTAACTGTAAGCGTTCCGTGGAAAGGTTTGGAAATGGTTTTGACAGAATGGCTGACATTATTCTTCAGGTTCGAATATTATAAGATTAAGGCAAAGGTATTATTTTATATACAAAACAAGAATGACTGCAATATTTATGGATTTTTATGCAAAACATTATCCACGCAAGTGATATCAAGTTAGTTATATTGAAGTATGTTGTGAGTTGCAATTCAATTAGCCGGCTGTAGCCTTTGTTTTTTCTTGGCGCGAACAGGAGCTAATAATTTTTTTACAAAATGCACCGTTAAAAGTATAACTACAGGCAGACCTACTACCAGGGTAAGGACTGAAAGGGCAGGCTGACCGCTACAGGCAAGTGCACAAGAAAGAATAACAATGCCTGCGCAAAGCAGAACGCAGAAAATAATAACAAATACCGAGGCAACAATTCGTCCCGCATCATCTTCATTATATTTTTCGATGGGGTGGTCTGTTGCCAAGGTTTTCATGGTTTCGTAAACCACCCCGGGGGTATACGAAGTTATAGCTGCATATTCTTTATCAAGATATCGTTCGGAGCCGTATCTGTTGCCGATATTTATTAATAGTAGTAGGCCACTAAGTGTCATGAGAAGGGAAAACCACTTTTGTTTCTGATACGTGTTTTTAAATAATCCACGCCTTGCTTTCCGGGATGGGTACAGTAAAATCAGGGCGGATGACAACGAGGCCAAAGCTACTGTTGACGCATGAGTTGTTACAAGTCCCTCATGCCATAAATTTATTCCCAGGTAAAAGCCACCCATCGCCAATAATACATTCATAAAAAAAATCATTGGACGAACGGCTCTCCTGTTTTCAAAAGCAAAATAACCGGCAGGTTTTAGTTTGTTGATAACCTTTCGGAAAAAAAGAGATACCAATGATATAAATGCGCCGCAAAATAAAAGAAAAACGGATTCAGTTTTTGTGTTTTTCCCAGCGGGAGCCTGCTTGCTTTTATGATTGAAAATTTTGGTAACAGGTAATGTATGATTGCCGGAACTTTCTTCAACGAAAGCCGGGTTATTCCATTCATTAATGGAATATGTCATTTGTCCTGAAACAATATGTTTACGGTTTGACTCAAAATTATCTGCCGGTGGTTTCTTTAAAAGCACAGATGATGCCGATGATGCGTTCGGAGTTAAATGATCGGTTTGTTTAAACCGATCAGCTGCTTTTAAGGCTTCCTGTTTATATACTTTCTTTCCGCCAGATTGCTTTTGGGAAACGGAAACGTGATAGCCTTTCATGTACCGTCGTTTCTCAATATGAAAATTGCATGACCAGAATAATAAGGCAAGCAAAAGAAGCGGGTATCGGACTTTCATGAAAGGCGATTTGAATCCATATCAATGATAAGAAGAATTTTTGAATATGACAAACATTTAACACAAGGCCCTCTAAAAAGATACAGTAAATGAGCCCCTGGGTTTCATAATAGCCTCTAGGGTTTTCGCCACACGCGCAGCTCTAAAAACTTGTCCTCTTTTTGTCTCATCAGCCTGGTTTGTGCCTTGGTTTGATCATTATACCCGCACAAATGGAGTATCCCATGAGCCATGACCCGGTTCAGCTCATCATAAAAAGTGGTCCCAAAATTTTTTGCGTTTGCTTTTACCCGGTCAATGCTGATAAAGATATCACCCGAAACCTGATTACTTCTACCGGTTGATGCCGGGAAAGTAATGATGTCGGTAAAATAATCATGATGCAGGTACTTGCGGTTTATCTTTAAGAGGTAGTTGTCGCTGCAGAAGATAAAATTCAATTCGCCCGCGGCTTTTTTCTTCAACTGAAGGCAGTGCTCAAGCCATTTGCGCGTACGGATTTTCCCCTTTAAAGTAAACGTAACCTGTTCCGTGAAGAAGTTTATGGCCATGCGGTAAAGATACATTCATGAAAAGAAAAATTCACCGTTAATAATGAATGACTGTTTGCCTGCAAAAAAAATCAGTGATTGGTATTCCGGAAGGCACAGGCCGTTGGACAGATGCTTATTTTTGCAAATCAATAATTTCAAAATGACCGATAACAAAACATTCAACTCCTCCAAAGCCCCCGAACCGGTTGGCGCCTACCCGCATGCCCGCAAGGTGGGAAACCTCCTTTTTCTTTCGGGTGTTGGGCCACGTGAGCGGGGAACAAAGGAAATTCCCGGCGTTACGCTGGATAAATCAGGCAATATTTTATCGTATGATATTGAAAAACAGTGCCATTCGGTATTTAAAAATGTGAAGGCCATCCTGGAAGAGTCGGGTTCATCATGGGATAAAATGGTGGATGTTACCGTATTCCTGACCAACATGAAGGACGATTTTGCCACTTACAACCGCCTCTATGCCGAATACTTCAAAGACGCCAACCCTTGTCGTACCACTGTGGAAATTAACTGCTTACCCACACCTATTGCCATTGAGCTGAAGGTGATCGCGGTTGTTTGAGCACGCCGTTTGGGAATAGGTTTTTGAGGTGAGGACTGTTGCAGGCCGGAGCTGAATGTAGCTGTCTCTTCGTTCCTTTGTCCCTTTGTTGTAAAACTTCTCAAATCACAACCAAGTTATGAAGTGACGAAGGAATAAGCTCTGTGAGCACTTGTTCTTTTATTGCTATTTTAATTCACTTTTTAAATTTATTTCTTTATGATTACTCAAATTTTTCTTTAAAACATCATTTAATGGGTTATCTGTATGCCGAAAACGTATAGCTGTTAAACAATCGGGAACTTCACCAGCCACTTAACAAATATTTGTCTGTCTGAACGTATCATCACGAAACAATTCCTAAAAATGTATCATTTATTTTTATTTTCATTGAAATTCAATTCATGTTGCCTATATTTACCAGAAGTTAACAATTCACACTTAAAATCAAAACTTATGAAAATGACCTTTAAATGGCCGGTGCTGGCCTTATCAGCATTGGTGGTAATGATTACTTCATGTTCACAGCCAGCAGAGCAACCTGCTGCTGCACCAGCTGCTATTGATATGGAAGCGCTTAAAACAGAAATTCAGGCTATGGAGGATGCATTCTCTGCAGGTGAAAAAGCAAAAGATGCCGATGCTGTTGTTGTTTACTACAGCGACGATGCCGTTAGTTATAGTCGTGGCAAAGAGCCAGCAGTAGGTAAAGCTGCAATCCGCGAAAAAATTGCTGAACAAATTGCAAAAGATACCATGAACACTACCAACATATACAAAGTGGTGGATCTTTATGCTGACGGTAACCTTGCTGTTGAAATCGGCTCATGGAGTGAACAGGACTCAGCAGGGACAGAACTCAATAAAGGATATTATATGTCCTACTTTGAAAAACGTGATGGTAAATATGTTTGTGTGCGGGATATGAATGTGATGGTGAAGAAAGAAGAAGCCCCCAAGCCCTGATTTGGGATTATCTGAAAAAAGAAGAGCCGGTTTTTCCGGCTCTTCCTTTTTTTATCAGTGTGTTCCTATAAACAAAACATCAGCACACTAATCTTGATAGATTTTTTGTCCTCCGGTTAGAAGAATATTTTCAACCTGGCAAATAGTAAATCAAAAATAAATAATGAACTATTAACAACCAAGTCACGAAGTGGCATAGGTTAAGGAAGAATTCTATGTTCTTCTTCGTTCCTTTGTCCCTTCGTTGTAAAACCGCGCAAATTACAACCAAGTTTCGACGTGGCGAAGGTAAACGAAGTGTTCTATGATCATCTTCGTCCCTTTGTCCCTTCGTTGTTTATCTGCGCAAATTACAACCAAGTTTCGAAGTGGCGAAGCTAAACGAAGGAATATTCTTTGTGAACATTTGTTCTTTTATTTTAAATTTATTTCTATTTTTACTTTGATTAATTTTTCATTAACTTTTTAAATCTTTTCATTATGATCACTCAAGCTTTTCTTGAAGAACTCTCTTATCGTGTTATTGGTTGCATTGTTGAAGTCCACCGGCACCTCGGCCCGGGATTGCTTGAGTCCGTTTACCATTCCTGTTTATTGCAGGAACTCTTTATGCAGAATATATCTGTAGCCGACAAACCGATTGTTCCGGTTATTTATAAAAACAAAAACCTGGGAGGTAAATTGCAAATGGATATGTTAGTTGAAAACACTTTGGTGCTGGAATTAAAATCAGTGGAACTCATGAATCCCATTTACAAGGCACAGTTGATCTCCTACCTCAAACTTTCGGGAATGCATAAAGGATTACTGATTAACTTGAACAGTGAGCTTGTCAAGGATCAGATATTTAATGTGGTGACGAAATCCTTCTTCGAACTTCCCAAGAGATGAAATTACAACCAAGTGACAAAGTTACAAAGGTTAGCGAAGCGTACTATGTTCAACTTCGTCCCTTTGTCCCTTCGTTGTAAAAAATCGCAAGGCACCAGTTTTTCATTGCTATATGAATCTATGGTATTAAAAATAAGATTTCACTGCAAACTCAAACTGTTCGATGAATATTTTTTTTACTACACTTAGATTATTCTGTTCATAAAAAATCAACATTGCTTTTTTATAATCTAAAGCATCCACAGTTCTAAAAGAGAGCGGACAGTAATTATGATTAATTAAAATTCCATTACTGATAATTCTTGCTGTTCTTTTATTACCATCATCAAATGGTTGAATGTACGATATTAACAATAAAGCGAGAAGGGCTTTTTCAAAAATATTTTGTTTTTCATTTATTGTCACAATCATCTCTTCAAGCGCATCTCTTATTTGGTGTTGGTTGTCGAGAGGTTTGTAATTAGTGCCGGAAATTCCAACAATACCTGATCTTATGTTTCGCTCAACATTTAACTCTTTTATTAGCATGCTGTGAATGTCCTGGATGGTGCCAATTCTTAATGGGTTAACATAATCGGGATTTTCAATGATAAAATCGATTGCCGATTTATGATTCAAAAGCATTACTGCTTCGTCTTTGGTTTTTCCGGCTGCAGTTTGTTTTTCCTTCAGCAGATGTTCGGTTTCAAGAAGTGAATAGGTGTTGCCTTCAATCTGCGACGATTTCCAGCTAAGATCAATTGAAAGGCGTTCCAATTCTTTTCTATATAAATTTTCGGAAAGTCTTGTAATTTTGTTTGTATAATCATCCTGGAGAGTAGTTAAAAATTTTATTTCCTGATTGTTGAAAATAGATGCATCCACCAACGTCCCGCGAATAAGTGAATGATTAAAGGAGGATTTAATTTTTCTTTCATCAATTTCTTGCATAAAATATTCAACCGGGTCAATCGGATGAATGAGTTCAAAAGCTTCGCTAATCTTATATTTTGTTGCCTTTCCAATACCCTCCACACTCACCATTCCTTCGTCGAAAAGTTGTTTCAATGCTCTCTTAATAGTCGCATAACTAGCCACTTCAAGCAGAGCATTATGCACTTCTTTTGAAGATATTAAATGATTGTTTTTAAGGCAATTAAGTATTGATTTGTTGAGCAGCTCCTTAGTCGGTTTCATAAATTATGATTTGTAGCTCAAATATAAGATAAATCGAGCTATAAAACTTTCAATAATGAGCCTTAAGTACTAATTTATTGAGCTACAATGATTAATTTTCGATTTGTGGCTCAATAGAATACCATTAATGGTATAGAAAAGAATGTAAATGAGCTTAAAAGCAAAATTGCTTGAGCTTCAATCTTCCATTCAACAAGTACAACTAAGAATCGAAGTGGCGAAGGTTAACGAAGAATTCTATGTTCAACTTCGTCCCTTTGTCCCTTCGTTGTAAAACCGCGCAAATTACAACCAAGGGACGAAGTGGCGAAGGATGAAGATATGAAGGACACTTTGCTTGTTTTTGTTCCTTCTTTGTACAATTATAAGAATTTTAAAGGCACATTAGCTATTACACATATATTTGCCTCTGCTAATTCCCAAGAAATAAATCAGCGGTAGCTTTTCATGCATAATGTTCCTCAACCCAACATTGTCATGGTGACTTGGATCGGTTCCTCTGTAACTATAATTGATATATTCAGCACCTTCAGGACCGTCATCATAAATTCCTTTTATAGATGTAAGAATGCTAATAGGTAGTTTACACTGTCTTGGTTTCCAAATACCCGTTTGGCCAACTAAGTGGATCTTCTCCCCTTTAAAGTGAAAGCCATCCTTTAGTAATGAATAAGGAAGGATTTCCCCCATCCCTTGTCGTTGTTCATTTAGCCACTGGAAAGCTGCTAAGCGAATTTGTATTTCTGATGAATCCATTTGAGGATCTGGGGATTAAAGGACTTGTTAAAGGTCATCATATTTTTCTCTTTTTCCAAACGCTTTTTCCACAGGATATTTCAACGCATTTTTTCTTAATTTATCAAACAGCGCTTCACTCAAATCAACACCGCTTTCATGAGCAAGTAAAAGCGTCGAATAAAAAACATCCGCTAACTCATCCCTTAACTTATCTTTATTTACTTCGTCAGCTCCTTTCCATAAAAACAATTCCAGCAATTCCCCCGCTTCCACATTTAAACATAAAGCAAGATCCTTGAGATTATGATACTGTTTCCAGTTCCTGTCGTCGCGAAATTTGAGAACAGCTTTAGTAAGTTGATTAATTTCTGTTTCTATCATTTAAAAGTATTATTATGCCACTCAATGTATTTTTTATCGGGTTGATTGCTTAGTAAGTTTGGAATGTTTAAAAGTTGGTGGCCGTGAAATTGATAATATTCTTTGCCGTTTTCAAACTCCTCTTTTATTCTTTTGCTTACCTCTATTTTATAATCATTGGTTATTGTCAAATACCCGTTATCAAACAACTTATGCAAATCAGCTCTCAAAACTAAGCCATTTGAAAGTAGATGTGGCCCCGACTTCGCATAAGGTTTAATGTGTGCCGCTTCCAGAACTGGCAATGTTTTTTCTCCGGATATTGAACATTTTCTGCCATAGGCATCAGTCAGTTTTAACCGAAATGAGTTTTGGCCTAACCGCACTTTAGAAAGAATTTCTCTGTATGCCGGATCTGTTACTTGGTTTTCGACTTCCAACTGTGTTGGCTTTTCATCATGTTTGGGAAGGAGATACCTCTTAATTCTATCCTGAATTTGAATCCACAATTTATCAGCAATAGGTTCGCCGGTTGAATATCCTTTCCCTTGGACAATACTCTTACTCCAATTTTCTGGAACCGGTATAAAGTCATTATCATTAAAGAATAATGGATTGGTTAATACTATACAACCTATATTTGGATTGAAATTATATTTATCCTGTCTATAATTCAAAATCATTTTTCTGAAAACATCCTGATCATCACACCCATTTTGATTACCAAAAACATCCCAGGCCATATTTAATGGTAAGCGAGTATGATTACTGAAAAACCCCAATCCACCAATGGCATTCATCGGACTTTTCAATTTGAAAAGGAACATGTCACCTGGCTCAAGTGCCTTAAAAACGGAATGTTCGCCGGGTTGCCAAAAATTAACCTCCTCAGGCCGATGTTCCCGGAGGAATCGGAACCATTTGTTATCAGTGACGCCGAGGTAGAGTTTCATGAGGGGAAGGTAGGAAAAATGTTACGTTTTTGCCAACCTGCTCCTAAAATATTCTTCAGTTGATTTATCCATGAAATAGACATAACATCCTTTCATGCCCCGGGATAAAAGAACCCGGTAAATATTCCTGATCATCTTGCAAAGTTTATCAGGATCACCTTTCAAGCCTTGCTTACCCTTAGTGTCTTTGTAGGAATTCCAAACAGAGTAGAACTTATCCGTTTGTCTATTATATTTCAAATCATTGCCGACTATAACGCCAATATAGTCAAATTCTAATCCCTGTGAGGTATGAACACATCCTACTTGATCAATGCCCTGTTCATTGATAGCCCAAGTTGATCCTACTTTTCTGGAATTCCATGGCATTTCAAAGTCATGTTCCGGAATTTTTACATCATTCACTTGCGCATTTGAATTACCATTGTGTGCTTGAGTCCATTCCCAGGAAAATCCGGCCAAAATTCTGGAATAAAATCCTTGCTTGGCTTTTTCTCTAATTAAATTCCGCAAAGTGTTTGGCGAATCTATTATTTTGAATTCGAAATCTTTTTTATCCCAGCCGTCAAAATTAGCCGTTTCTTTGATTTGTAAAACATCATTAACCCAGTTAATATAGCCCTCAGCTCCTGAGCACCTGAATTGAGCTTGTAATTCTAATTCAACAACTTCAGCTCCGGTTAATGCAGAAACTCTTTTTATTTCTTTGATTGATCCGATGTCATCTGGTCGTATCATTTGATCTTCATCGAGAAAAAACATAGAAACTTTTGACGCTTTAATGATATCTTCAACCTGGTTTTCGCCTACATACATGTAGGCGTTTCCATTTTTTAGTCTGTGCGCTTCGTCGACAATTATGGTGTTAAATATATCAGCCTTGGATTTATAAAATTTACCGGAACCCGATATTAGAAACTTAGCTCTTGATGTATCCTGACCTTGAGTTAATTTTTGTAACATAACATCTCTGAAGGAAGCATTTGGTGCCACAAATACCACATTCTGCTTGAATGGCAATAAAGCTCCAAGCAAGCTCATTGAAATTACGGATTTGCCGGTACCTGGACCACCATTGATGATAATAACGGTTTTTCTGATTTGCTTTTTCGCAATTGATAATGCAATCTCGAACGTGACTTTTTGTTCCTCTAATAAATGAAATTCCTTATTACCTCTGAAAAGACCAGAAACATGATCAATTAACTTTTTACTTGGTCGTATATTACCCTTTTCTATTTCATATAAAATGTCTTTTCCGTTACCAAAACCAACGTGTTGCTTAATAAATGATTCCAGTTTTTCATGATCATCTTTAAAATATAATGGAGAATCTGATATGACTTCCTGATATATTTCATCCTTTAATGGTTCAGGATTTCTTTCCTGGTAATTATGCAGGTACGCACAGGAAAAAGGGACTAATGTGCTATTGTATACATTTTCATTAAAGTCCGACAAAAATCCTTTGTATGATGAAGCTTGATAAGATGGATGAGTAGAATAATTTCCACCATAATACTTTGTCAAAACAAGATCTCTGGCTGTTGTGCTCTGTGCTTCTTTCCATTGCTTTAGCTCAATGATTATAAACTTCTTTTTACCATTTCCATCTTTTCCTGAAACAATAAAATCAATTCTTTTCGATGTTGAGGGCAAACCAAATTCGATCATTACACCACAATCAGATGCAATATCAGACCGGCGAATAATCTTTCCCATAAACTCCATAGAATTAATCCACGAACTGTCTTCTTTGTCGTTGAAATTTTTCTTTCCAGTTTTTTCGAAGTATGCTTCCTTAATCCGATCTGATATCTTGTTGGTATCTACATCAGTTAAGAATCCCTGGGAAGAGTTTATATATACAATCATAAATCGTTATATTTTTTAGCCGTCCCTTTGGATTTCTCGACAGGGTATTTTTCTGCATTCTTTTTTATTTTTTCCAGAACGATCTCCCTAACATTAAAGCCGTATTTATCAGCCAGTAAAAACGCAAAAGCAAACACATCAGCCAATTCTTCCTTCACTTTTTCTTTATCAGCTTCTTCATGCGGTTTCCAGAGAAATTGTTCCAGCAATTCTCCCGCCTCAACATTAATGGCAAGTGCCAAATCCTTGGGATTGTGAAACTGGCCCCAGTCGCGTTCATTTCTGAATTTTATTAGGGCATCTATAATTTCTTTCATCAGTAGATATTTTTGTGGACTGTATAGTAACTAATATATTTCCGCAATACCTCTTTTGCATACATATCCTGCACAGAACATAATGCATAAGCCCGCTACTCAAATGAATAATCAATTCGAATTTTCTACTCGCACTAAAAGTGAAGTTTAAATTTCCCGCCATCCTGGTTTGGGCGTGAATGAAAGTGTTGTGGACTTTTAGTTCAAAAGAACGGTTGAGTAAATGTAAAAAGGGGGTTTGAGAAAAACAAATTATTTCAACTACTGAAATGTGGTTTCACCCTCCGAAGCCCGCCTGGAGTCGGGCAGGCTTTATCGTAGGGGGGGGGGTCGTCCTTCGTCCCCCGCTGGTCGTCTTTCCGTCTGGTGCCCGCCTATGACGGACAAGCTTTAGCGAAGGAAGGTTTTCTTTTAACTGAACTACTCCGTGGTCCTTCGTCACTCCGCTCCTCCGCGTTTAAAATCCTTCGAGCAAATTAAGTCACGAATCCGGAATTTCATGATTTAACAAATTTACAACGTAGACACAAAGGCTACGGAGTTAGACGGAGGTGATTGCAAAGGCCATTCTAAATTGAAGATTCTTCATTCAATATTTTACATTCCCGTCTCACCCTCCGAAGCTTCAGCGAAGGAGGGTCTTCTGTCCTCCTCCTCCGCCACCGCCCCCAAACCATTTTTCCTTCATTTACACTCGCATTTTCAAAATCTATTTCCGACGACAATACATTCAATTCTTCCAAAGCCCACGAACCGGTTAGCGCCTACCCGCATGCCCGAAAGGTGGGAAACCTCCTTTTTCTTTCGGGTGTTGGGCCCCGTGAGCGGGCAACAAAGGAAATTCCCGGCGTTACGCTGGATAAATCAGGCAATATTTTATCGTAT
>CAZPKJ010000094.1:0-9395 GCA_964587075.1 uncultured Flavobacteriaceae bacterium
TGCCCGTCTAACAAACTGTCCGACTTCACCTCAAAAGATGAGGCTTGTAGCTGATATGATCCGTGGTAAAAAAGTTGAAACAGCTTTGAATTCACTTCGGTTCAGTACCAAAGAGGCGGCAGGCCGTCTTGAGAAAGTTTTGTTATCTGCTATTTCAAACTGGCAGTTAAAGAACGAAGGTCAGCGTATCGAAGACCAGGATCTCTATGTCAAGGAAGTATTCGTCGACGGAGCCCGTCAGCTGAAAAGGTTAAGGCCAGCGCCTCAGGGACGTGGACACCGGATCCGTAAACGTTCAAATCATATTACTCTTATCCTCGACAGCAAAATAAGTGCTGCCGAATCAACAATAACCGAAACTAACTCATAACAGGAATACACAAAGCATGGGACAAAAGGCGCATCCGATAGGCAATCGTTTGGGAATCATCAGAGGATGGGACTCAAACTGGTATGGTGGTAGAAACTATGCCGATAAACTTGTCGAAGATGAGAAAATAAGAAACTATCTGATGGCTCGTTTGGCCAAAGGCGGTGTTTCCAGGATTATCATTGAAAGAACCCTCAAACTGATCACCGTAACGATCAACACAGCCCGTCCGGGTATTGTTATCGGTAAAGGCGGAACCGAGGTGGACCGTATCAAGGAAGAGTTGAAGAAACTGACTAAAAAGGAAGTTCAAATCAACATTTTTGAAATAAAACGACCTGAACTGGATGCCCAGCTTGTGGCAGAGAGTATTGCCCGTCAGCTGGAGGCACGTATTTCATTCCGTCGTGCCGTAAAAACCGCAGTAGCATCAACCATGAGGATGGGAGCCGAAGGAATCAAGGTAATGGTAGCCGGCCGTTTGGGTGGTGCCGAAATGGCCCGTACCGAACAATACAAAGAGGGACGTACCCCGCTGCATACGTTCCGTGCCGATATCGACTTCGCTATCGCGGAAGCACAAACCACCTATGGAAAAATTGGTGTTAAGGTTTGGATCTGTAAGGGTGAAGTATTTGGAAAGCGCGACTTATCACCTAACGTTGGTATGTCAAGCGCACCAAAAGGTAAAACCGGCGATTCCCGCGGGCCGTCCGACAGAAAATCCGATCGCAGGGATGGTGGCAGAAAAGGCCGTCCGCAAAATAAATAAGACTTGAACACAGAATAATACCTGAATAAAACATGTTACAGCCGAAGAAGACGAAATTCCGGAAAATGCACAAAATGAAGTCCAAGGGTAACGCTACCCGCGGGGCAGAAGTGGCATTCGGATCATTCGGATTAAAATCATTAGAAACAGCCTGGGTTACCGCCCGCCAGCTGGAAGCCGCCCGCGTTGCCGTAACCCGTTACATGAAGCGTGAGGGACAAATCTGGATTCGTGTATTTCCGGATAAACCAATCACCAAAAAACCAGCCGAAGTAAGGATGGGAAAAGGTAAAGGTGCCCCTGAATACTGGGTTGCTGTAGTTAAGCCCGGAAGAATCCTGTTTGAAGCGGATGGTGTGCCAATGGCAGTTGCAAAAGAAGCCCTCCGACTGGCAGCTCAAAAACTTCCGGTTACCACCCGCTTTGTGGTACGCCGTGATTATTCAGAACAAAAAGCTATATAAGTACCTACATTAAAGCTGAACTGAAAGATGAAACAGGATATCGTAAAAGACCTTACCACCGAAGAAATCCGTGACCGGATAGCCGAGGAACGTGGTTTGTATGCCAAACTGAAAATGAGCCATGCGGTGTCTCCTATTGAGAACCCGTTGAAAATACGTGCAACCCGCAAGTTTATTGCGAGGCTGCAAACCGAATATAAAAAGCGGACTATGGCCGCCCAAACAGCTGAACCAAAGAAATAATTATTACATGTCGGAAAAAAGAGCTTTAAGAAAAGAAAAAACAGGTGTTGTTTCCAGCAATAAGATGCAAAACTCTATTGTTGTAACTGTTGAGCGTAAAGTGAAACACCCTATCTACGGTAAATTCGTGAGAAAGACCGTTAAGTTTATGGCCCACGACCAGGGTAATACCTGTGGAATTGGCGACAAGGTAATTATTATGGAAACCCGTCCTATCAGTAAAAACAAACGATGGAGACTGGTTCAGATTGTTGAAAAAGCGAAATAACCGAATAATTAAAGAACTGATACAATGATACAAAGTGAATCCCGACTCACCGTAGCCGATAACAGTGGCGCTAAAGAAGTGCTCTGCATCCGCGTTTTAGGTGGAACAGGAAGAAGATACGCCTCACTGGGCGATAAAATCGTGGTGACGGTAAAACATGCCATTCCGGCCGGGAACATCAAAAAAGGTACCGTATCCAAAGCTGTCGTGGTACGAGTGAATAAAGAAGTAAGGAGAAATGACGGGTCCTACATCCGTTTTGATGATAACGCCGTTGTGCTCCTTACCGCAAACGACGAATTACGCGGAACACGTATTTTCGGACCTGTTGCCAGGGAGTTGCGTGAAAAACAGTATATGAAAATTGTTTCATTAGCACCGGAGGTTATATAATGGAAAGAAAAACAAATACCCAGCCCAAACTGAATATCAGAAAGGGTGATACCGTAAAAGTGATTGCTGGCGAAAGTAAAGGACAGCAGGGAAAAGTTCTTGAAGTCATTGCTTCATCACGTAAAGTTTTGGTCGAGAAAGTAAACCTTGTTACCAAACACACTAAACCAAATGCAAAAAATACACAGGGCGGCATTGTAAAACAGGAAGCCCCGGTTCATATCTCAAACGTGATGCTGGTTGATCCATCATCAGGCAAAACAACCCGTGTAGGCCGTAAGGTTGTCGACGGAAAACTGGTTCGTTTCGCTAAAAAATCAGGGGAGGTAATCAAGTAATGGCATATACACCCAGACTAAAAGAAAAGTATAAGAAAGAGATTGTAAAAAATCTCCGGGAAAGGTTTGCTTATAAAAGCAGCATGCAGGTTCCAAGGTTGTTGAAAATTTGTCTCAACCAGGGCGTAGGCGATGCCGTAACCGATAAGAAACTTATTGAATACGCAATTAATGAAATGAGCAATATCACCGGACAAAAGGCGGTGGCCACGCGTTCGAAGAAAGATATCTCCAATTTCAAGTTGCGTAAGGATGTCCCCATCGGCGTACGCGTTACCATGCGTGATGAGGTGATGTATGAATTTCTCGACAGGCTCATTGCTGTTGCTCTTCCGCGTATCCGCGACTTCAAAGGAGTGAACAATAAAGGCTTCGATGGCAGAGGAAATTATACCCTCGGTGTAACCGAACAGATTATATTCCCCGAAATCGATATCGATAAGGTGAATAAGATTACCGGAATGGATATCACCTTTGTGACCTCCGCAAAAAATGATGATGAAGCATTTCATCTGTTAAAAGAATTTGGAATACCCTTTAAAACCAATTAATATCAATGGCCAAAGAATCAATTAAAGCCAGGGGCCGTAAACGTGCCCGTGTAGTAGCGAAATATGCCGAAAAGCGCGCTGCTCTTAAAGAAGCCGGTGATTACGCGGCACTGAGCCGTTTACCCAAAAATGCTTCACCGGTACGTATACACAACCGTTGTAACCTTACGGGAAGGCCCCGTGGTTATATGCGTCAGTTTGGAATTTCCAGGGTGATGTTCCGTAAGATGGCTCTCGAAGGAAAAATTGCCGGTATCACCAAAGCCAGCTGGTAACAAAACATAAAAAAGCGACTAATCATCCAAGAATACAATGACCGATCCTATTTCAGATTACCTCACACGGGTTCGAAACGCCATCAAGGCCAATCACCGTATTGTAGAAGTTCCTGCTTCCAACGTTAAGAAAGAAATAACCAAGATCCTCTATGATAAAGGTTATATCCTTAATTATAAGTTTGAAGATACCGAAAACAACCAGGGCAATATTAAAATTGCATTGAAATATAACCCGGTAACAAAATTGCCGGCTATAAAGAAAATGCAGCGTATCAGCCGTCCCGGATTGCGTACTTACAAGGGTGCATCCGATATTCCCCGGGTACTGAACGGTTTGGGAATTGCCATTGTATCTACCTCACAAGGTATGATGACCGATAAGGAAGCCCGCCGGAATAACATTGGCGGTGAAGTACTATGCCTCGTTTATTAATATTTCAATAAGAAACAGAAAATGTCCCGAATAGGAAAATCACCCATACCGGTACCAGCAGGAGTAACGGTTGATATTAAACCATCCTCTGTAGCTGTAAAAGGACCTAAAGGTACCCTGAATCAGAATATTGAGCATGGTATTTCCCTCAAAATGGAGGGATCGGACCTGCTCGTTGAACGCGCTACCGAACAAAAACGTCACAAAGCACTGCATGGATTATACCGGGCTTTAATTGCCAATATGATCAATGGGGTAACCAAGGGATATAAAGTGGAACAGGAACTTGTAGGGGTTGGTTACCGTGCCACAACACAGGGCCAGATTCTTGACCTGGTTTTGGGCTACTCACACCATGTTGTGTTTGAACTGCCGGCCGAAATAAAAGTTTCTACCCGCCAGGATAGAGGCTCAAACCCGATCATTACCCTTGAAAGTTACGACAAACAGTTATTGGGACAAGTTGCCGCAAAGATCAGGTCTTTACGGGTACCGGAGCCATACAAAGGAAAAGGTATCAAATTCGTAGGTGAAACATTAAGAAGAAAAGCTGGTAAGTCAGCCGCTAAAAAATAATTGATTCAATGGAATCCAGAAAAAATATTAGAAGAACAAGTATCCGGAAAAGAATTCGCAGGATTATATCCGGTACAGCCGAGTGCCCTCGCTTATCCGTTTTCAGAAGCAATAAGCAGATTTATGCCCAACTCATTGATGATATCGCCGGTAAAACAATTGCTACCGCTTCATCCCGTGAGAAAGAACTTGAAATTGCGGGTAAAACCAAAGTTGAACAAGCCGCCGAAGTAGGTAAAAAGCTTGGAGAAAGAGCAGTAGCTGCAGGTTTGTCAACCGTTGTGTTCGACCGAGGAGGATATCTCTATCACGGTAGAGTTAAATCGCTCGCTGAAGGAGCAAGAAGTGCCGGATTAAAATTTTAAAGCCATATCATGTTAGCAGCAAATTCAAAGAAAGTTAAAACAAGTGATATCGAGCTAAAAGACAGGCTCGTTGCAATAAACCGCGTTACTAAAGTAACCAAAGGTGGTCGTGCATTTACATTCTCAGCTATTGTTGTGGTTGGCGACGAAAAAGGTGTTGTCGGGTATGGCCTTGGTAAAGCCAAGGAAGTAACCGATGCGGTAAGCAAAGGTATCGATGATGCCAAAAAGAACCTGGTGAAAGTATCTGTTAACAAGGGTACCGTACCCCATGAGCAGATTGGTAAATTCGGTGGCGCCCTGGTGCTACTGAAGCCCGCCGCTCCCGGAACCGGTGTAATTGCCGGTGGTGCCATGCGTGCAGTTTTAGAGAGCGTTGGTATTACCGACGTACTGGCTAAATCAAAAGGCTCCTCCAACCCTCACAACGTGGTTAAGGCTACCATTGATGCACTTGTTCAAATGCGTGACGCCATCAGCGTGTCGCAACAACGTGGTGTAGCCATGGAGAAAATTTTCCAGGGGTGATTACAGAATAGCAATATCTGCAACAACCGAAATTTAAATACTGATAAAAGCATCCGGAAATGGGAAAAGTGATCATAAAACAAATTAAAAGCGGAATCGACAGGCCTGCCATTCAAAAGCGGACCCTGAAAGCATTGGGATTGCGTAAACTGAATCATAGTGTTGAAAAAGAAGCGACACCCCAGATTATGGGAATGATCAGGTCGGTTCAACACCTGGTGTCGGTCGAGAAAAAAGGATAATAACAAGTATTAATCATAAGGAATTTTATTTAAGATGAATCTTAGCAATTTGAGGCCTGCCAAAGGGTCTGTTAAAACAGGAAAGAGAATTGGACGCGGCCAGGGTTCAGGTCGTGGCGGCACTTCAACACGTGGACATAAAGGTGCCCAGTCGCGCTCCGGATACAGCCGTAAGATTGGTTTTGAAGGAGGTCAGATGCCCCTTCAGCGCCGTCTGCCGAAGTTTGGATTCAAAAGCCTTAATAAAATTGAGTATAACGGTATCAACCTGGATGTACTCCAGGGTTTGGTCGACAAACATAATGTAACTGATATAACACATGATGTTATTGTTCAGCATGGACTGGCATCAAAGCGCGACAAGGTTAAGATTTTAGGAAGAGGAGAGTTAAAATCAAAAGTTAATGTAACAGTTCATGCATTTTCAGCAGCTGCCAAAACAGCTATTGAAGCACTGGGCGGAACCACAACAGCTACCGGTATCTGATGAAAAACCTGATAAATACTATTCGTAATATTTTCAAAATTGAGGATCTCAAATCCAGGATACTTTATACCCTGGGATTAATCCTTATTTACCGCCTGGGTGCACATATCGTGCTTCCGGGAGTAGATCCTGCCGCTCTGGCTAACCTCAAGGCTCAGTCGGAAGGTGGTATCCTTGGTTTGATTGATATGTTCGCGGGTGGTGCTTTCTCTCAGGCCTCCATCTTCGCCCTGGGTATTATGCCCTATATCTCCGCATCGATCGTTGTGCAGCTTCTGGCCGTTGCAGTTCCGTACTTCCAGAAACTGCAAAAAGAGGGTGAGAGCGGCCGTAAACGAATGAACCAGATAACACGCTGGCTCACAGTAGTAGTTACACTCGGTCAGGCTCCCGGTTACATTGTAAACCTTACCGCACAATCTCCCGGCGCCATTATGGTTGACGGGTTCGGGTTCTGGTTTACCTCAATCCTGATCCTTACTGCAGGAACCCTCTTTGTGATGTGGATCGGCGAAAGGATCACTGAAAAAGGAATTGGAAACGGTATCTCCATTATCATCATGATTGGTATCATCTCTCGTATGCCTATGTCGCTGCGTGATGAGTTCCTCTCCCGGCTGAATGAGGGTGGCGGACTGGTAGTGTTCCTCGTGGAACTGGTTGCCCTGTTTGCCGTGGTTACCGCGGTAATCCTGCTGGTTCAGGGAACCCGGCGCATACCGGTGCAGTTCGCTAAGAAAATTGTAGGCAACAAACAATACGGAGGCGTTCGCCAGTATATTCCTCTAAAAGTGAATGCCGCAGGTGTTATGCCAATCATCTTCGCGCAGGCTATCATGTTTATTCCGGCTACCATCGCACAGTTCTTTCCTGAATCGTCGACCTGGCAGGGATTTGCAGGTGCGTTTACCGACTTCTATTCATTCGGTTATAACATCACATTTGCCGTACTAATCATTTTGTTCACCTACTTCTATACAGCTATTTCGGTGAACCCGAATCAAATGGCTGAAGACATGAAAAAGAACGGTGGATTTATACCAGGTATTAAGCCCGGAAAGAAAACTGCCGAGTTTATTGATGATGTCATGTCAAAAATAACCTTGCCGGGATCTATATTTCTGGCTATTGTAGCCGTGTTGCCTACGTTTGCCAATCTGGGTGGCGTTAACAGCAACTTCGCTCAGTTCTATGGCGGAACATCCCTGCTTATCCTGGTTGGAGTCGTACTCGTTACTCTACAGCAAATTGAAAGTCATTTATTAATGCGCCACTACGACGGTCTGATGAAAACCGGAAGGATCAAAGGCCGTTCATCCGTTGGCGCTACAGTTTAATAGTAAAAAGCGGAGGTTGTGAATTGCAGATTATCTACAAAACACCTGAGCAAATAGAGTTAATAAGAGTTAGTTCTTTACTTGTTGGAGATACATTAGCTGAAGTAGCCGCCTTGTTGAGGCCCGGTGTAAAAACCATCGATCTCGATCGGGTAGCCGAAACCTACATCCGCGACCTTGGTGCCATTCCGGCATTCAAAGGTTATAACGGGTTCTCAGGATCATTGTGCATATCGGTAAATGCCGAAGTGGTGCATGGAATTCCGGGTAACCGTGAACTGAAAGAAGGGGATCTGGTTTCGATTGACTGTGGTGTTATAAAAAATGGATATTTCGGTGACTCGGCTTATTCATTTGCGATAGGTGAGGTTACACCGGTTGTGAGGAGATTATTAACCACTACCAAAGAGTGCCTCTACCTGGGAATAGCACAGGCAATATCCGGCAAAAAGATTGGTGATATCAGTGCCGCCGTCCAGGAACATGCCGAACATAATGGGTTCGGAGTTGTTCGCGAACTGGTGGGTCATGGGGTAGGAGTTCACCTTCATGAAAAACCTGAAGTACCGAACTTCGGAAAAAAGGGTACCGGTCCGCTGCTGAAAGAAGGCATGGTCATTGCCATTGAACCCATGATTAACGCCGGTAAAAAAGGCGTAAAGCAACTGGAAGACGGATGGACCATCATAACGTCCGACCGACAGCCATCGGCACACTTCGAACATACGGTGGCCATTGCAAAAAGTAAAGCGGATGTACTCTCATCATTTGAAAGAATAGAGGCTGCAGAAGCTAAAAATATAAATCTGGGTAAACCAGTTAATTCCAATACGAAGGAATGGCCAAGCAAGGTGTCATAGAGCAGGATGGAACAATAACAGAGGCATTATCGAATGCCATGTTCAGGATTGAATTGGAAAACGGACATGAAATTATTGCGCATATCTCGGGGAAAATGAGAATGAACTATATCAAAATTCTGCCCGGTGATAAAGTTAAAGTGGAAATGTCGCCATACGATTTAACCAAAGGAAGAATTACATATCGTTATAAATAAACAGTACAATGAAAGTAAGACCATCATTAAAAAAGAGAAGTGTTGACTGCAAGATCGTACGCCGGAAAGGCCGCCTCTATGTTATCAACAAAAAAAATCCGCGCTTTAAAATGCGCCAGGGTTAATGGTTACTATTATCTGAAACTTAATTAAAGAATTATAAATGGCACGTATTGCTGGTATTGATTTACCAAAAAACAAAAGAGGCGAAATAGGCCTTACCTACATCTTCGGAATTGGCCGGTCGACCGCACAGCGGATTCTGGCTGAAAATTCTATCGACCAGAATAAAAAAGTTCAGGACTGGGATGATGAAGAGTTAACCAAAATCAGAACGTTCATCACCGACTACATCAAGGTAGAAGGTGCATTACGTTCCGAAGTACAGTTAAATATCAAGCGACTGATGGATATTGGTTGCTACCGGGGTGTTCGTCACCGTCTGGGACTGCCTGTGCGCGGACAAAAAACAAAGAATAACTGCCGTACCCGTAAAGGAAAACGGAAAACCGTTGCCAACAAAAAGAAAGTAACCAAATAAAACAACCTGTTCCGGTGAAATGATTCAGCGGAGCGAAAGAATAAAAAAACAGAATGGCTAAAACAGCAAAAGTAACCGCCAAGAAGCGTGTTGTAAAAGTAGAATCAGTAGGCGAGGCACATATCAACGCTACCTTCAACAACATTATCATC
>CAZPKJ010000094.1:9405-11575 GCA_964587075.1 uncultured Flavobacteriaceae bacterium
CAGCATTACCAATATGACCGGACAGGTAGTTTCCTGGGCCTCGGCTGGTAAAATGGGATTTAAAGGCAGCAAGAAGAATACTCCTTATGCCGCTCAGCTGGCAGCACAGGATTGTTCAAAGGTTGCTTTCGATGCAGGAATGCGCAAAGTAAAGGTGTTTGTTAAAGGACCTGGTTCAGGACGTGAGTCGGCCATCAGAACATTGCACAATGCAGGTCTTGAAGTTACCGAAATTGTTGACTTAACACCCATCCCGCACAACGGATGCCGTCCGCCCAAGCGCAGAAGAATATAATATTTAATTACACGAATCAGAAAATTATAAATACATGGCCAGGTATATAGGACCAAAGACCAAAATTGCAAGAAAATTCAGGGAGCCGATTTTTGGACCCGATAAGAGTTTTGAGAAAAGAAATTATCCTCCCGGACAGCACGGGCAGTCGAAAAAACGTGCCAAGCATTCGGAATATGCAACACAGCTGCGTGAAAAACAAAAAGTGAAATATACCTATGGTATCCTCGAGCGTCAGTTTGCCAAAACATTCGACCGTGCTTCCCGCAAGGAAGGAATTACCGGTGAAAATTTGCTGCAGCTGATTGAATCACGTCTCGATAACGTTGTTTATCGCATGGGTATCGCGCCGTCACGCTCGGCTGCACGTCAGCTCGTGTCGCACCGTCATATCGTTGTTAACGGTAAAGTGGTTAATATCTCATCCTATACATTAAAGGCAGGTGATATTGTAGGTGTGAGAGAAAAGTCGAAATCATCACAGGTAATTGTTGAATCACTCAACTCTCGTGTAGGCCGGTTCCCATGGATTGAGTGGGATAACGACAAAATGGAAGGTAAGTTTCTGAATGCTCCTGCACGTACCGACCTGCCTGAAAATATCAAAGAGCAGCTTATTGTCGAATTGTACTCTAAGTAATCACCAGCCTGTCAATTTTACCAACGAATCAATTAAAACCAAAAACAAAACTATAATATGGCAATTTTAGCGTTTCAAAAACCGGACAAGGTGATCATGCTTAATTCAACCGAGCATGTGGGTAACTTCGAGTTCCGTCCACTGGAGCCCGGTTACGGAATCACTATCGGAAATGCACTACGAAGAATATTACTTTCATCACTTGAAGGATACGCTATTACTACAGTTCGTATTTCGGGTGTCGATCATGAATTTTCCACCATTAAAGGTGTTGTGGAAGATGTTACGGAAATGATTCTTAACCTCAAACAGGTTCGCTTCAAAAAGCAAATTGAATCAACCGATTCTGAAAAAGTACAGGTTACCATCAACGGTAAAACTCAATTCACCGCCGGCGATATCGCCAAGCATACTTCAGCTTTCCAGGTATTAAATCCCGACCTGGTGATTTGTAACATGGAATCAAGCGTGAAACTGCAGGTCGACATCACAATCGATAAAGGCCGTGGATATGTACCTGCCGAAGAGAATAAATCAAATTCCTACCCGCTGGGAACAATTGCTATCGATTCCATTTTCACACCTATCCGTAACGTACGTTACAACGTAGAGAATTATCGCGTTGAACAAAAGACCGATTACGAAAAGCTGGTACTTGAAATTACCTCCGATGGTTCAATTCATCCCAAGGACGCGCTTAAAGAGGCTGCCGAAATTCTCATACACCACTTTATGCTCTTCTCCGATGAAAAAATTACCCTGGAGAGCAAACCCAAAACCCCAACCGAAGAGTTTGATGAATCATCGTTACATATGCGCCAGTTGCTTAAAACAAAACTGGTTGATATGGACCTTTCCGTGAGAGCTCTCAACTGCCTGAAGGCTGCCGATGTTGAAACCCTTGGCGACCTGGTGTCATACAGCAAAAACGACCTGCTCAAATTCCGCAACTTCGGTAAAAAATCTCTTACCGAACTGGAAGAGCTTGTACGTAGCAAAAACCTAAGCTTTGGTATGAATGTATCAAAGTATAAACTGGAAAAAGATTAATAAACAAAAGTAGTTTTCCCTTTCGGGAGATGTGTTAAGAAGAAAGAATCATGCGTCACGGTAAAAAAGTAAATCACCTGGGTAGAACATCCAGTCACAGGGAAGCGATGTTGTCAAATATGGCCTCATCACTGATCCTGCATAAAAGAATCAATACAACCATAGCAAAAGCCAAGGCGTTGCGC
>CAZPKJ010000095.1:0-10838 GCA_964587075.1 uncultured Flavobacteriaceae bacterium
TGTTTTTGCCACTGTCGGATATGCTTTTTCGGTGAATATTATCAGGCATCATCTGTATGAAATTGAATCACTTTCAATAGCCGGTATGGCACTGTTTTTTGTAGGTCCGCCAACTGGAATCTATCTCTTCAGCACCGACTTCGTTTACATCTTATCAACCAATGATCATGCACTGCTGTCGCTAACGTATGTACTCATCCTGGCGCTGTTCGGCACAGCTATTTCGGTGGTGCTCTTCAATCAGTTGATTAAAAGCTCAGGCGCGGTTTTCGCTTCATCGGTAACCTATCTGATACCTGTGGTGGCCTTGCTGTGGGGCATAGCCGATAGTGAAGCGTTAAACATCTTTCACCTGGTTGCACTTATAGCTATCCTGGGTGGGGTTTACCTGATCAACCTGGCTCCCCGGAAACAGGAAATGACCCCATGATTTTTTTATCCTTATTTGGGATTTTAATGAAACCTTTCGTACATTTGCATCCCCTTAGTAAAATGGGGATTTATCTAAAACAAAAGTAAGATGTACGCAATTGTTTCAATCGCCGGCCAGCAAATGAAAGTAGCTGAAAACAAGTCAGTTATAGTTCATCGTCTGGATGCAAAAGAGGGTGAGAAAGTTGAATTCGACCAGGTATTGATGGTTGATAATGGTGGAAAAGCCCAGGTTGGCGCCCCGGTTATATCGGGTGCAAAGGTCTCTGCAACAGTAGTTTCGCACCTCAAAGGAGATAAAGTTATTGTATTTAAGAAAAAGCGCCGCAAGGGCTATCAAAAATCCAATGGCCACCGTCAGCAGTTTACACAGATAAGCATTGACAAAATTTCTTCATAAAGTATTATAAATCAAAATAATATAAAGTAAAATGGCACATAAAAAAGGCGTCGGTAGTTCCAAAAACGGTAGAGAATCGCATAGTAAACGTCTTGGCGTAAAAATATTCGGTGGACAGATGGCCATTGCGGGCAATATTATTGTTCGTCAGCGTGGCACCAAACACCACCCTTCTGATGGCGTTGGAATAGGAAAAGATCACACGTTATTCGCTTTGCGCGATGGTGTTGTTACCTTCCGGAAAAAACTGAACAATAAATCCTTTGTTTCGGTAGAACCATTGGAACAAAATTAATTTGCACTGTTTACGTTGAAAACCCTTCGGAGAATAACCGGAGGGTTTTTTTATAGTTTAAAATCAGGGGTGCTTTACTAAATGGCTTCGTTTAAAAAATCCAGAAACGGTTTCATGGCTTTATAAGTATCGCCACACTTTCTGGTAATATTTTTAGAGGTAAAATCCTTATCCCGGAAAACGGTACCAACAACAAAACTTGTTTGCCGTAAATGTTCGATGCCCGGATGGCCCGCATCATAACCCCTGGGAGTTGTTTTTAATTTATAATCGGTCATGGAGCCAAAGTGTGTCTTAAAAGCCCTCGAACTTAAAATTGAATTGAACTCTTTCAGATTATAATCAATTTCCTGCCGTACCGCTTTTAACACCGTAACCTGCGGCATCCAGCAACCCCCTCCTATAAAACAGTTGCCCGGTTCTATCTGAATATAAAACCCGGCCTTTTCCGATTTTTTTCCCCCTTCAACAAAGTAGGCTCCCATATTGGTTTTGTACGGCTGTTTATTCTTTGAGAACCGCACGTCGCGGTATATTCTGAAAACACAATCCTTAACTTCGAGAGAAGCTAACTTTGGATTAATTACTTTCAGAATCCCCAGCATTTTTCCGGTAAAAGCCTCAAAATCGTTTTTGGCCAATTTATATTTTCCGCGATTTTTCTCAAACCATTCACGGTTGTTGTTTTTCTTGAGCGCTTTTAAAAAGTCCAATGTGGATTGACTGATCATAGTATCTGCTTTCATCATGGTATCTTTCAAAGATGCATAAACTGGATTGTAAAATCAAGGGTGCCTGTAACCTCTGACCGGTAATATCGGGTTCAAATACATTCAAAAACAACCTTTAATAGTACCTTTGTGTTAAATAACATTGTATGCTTCACATCAATACCATCCGGGAAAATAAAGAAGAAGTTATCAAAAGACTTTCGGTGAAGAATTTTGATGCCAAAGATTTGATAGATAAAGTTTTAGAAATCGATACTAACCGGCGCGCCACACAAGTTGAACTGGATTCAATACTGGCTGCCCAAAACATGCTGGCCAAACAGGTTGGTGATCTTTTTAAATCGGGTAAACAAGCCGAAGCCAATGACCTTAAGAACAAAAGTGTTGCGCTTAAAGAGGAATCGGGTGTATTGACGCAGCGGCTTACTGCTCTCGAAAACGAAATGAACGAGTTGCTTGTACGCATCCCAAATATGCCATCGGCTGATGTGCCGAAGGGAAAATCACCCGAAGACAATGAGGTAGTTTATAAATCGGGTACTGCCATACCGGAACTCAGTGAATCGGCATTGCCACACTGGGAGCTTGCTGCAAAATATGATCTGATCGATTTCGAACTGGGTGTTAAGCTTACCGGTGCCGGATTCCCTGTTTATAAAGGAAAGGGCGCAAGACTGCAACGGGCACTAATAAACTTTTTTCTCGATAAGGCAACCGCCGAAGGTTATCTTGAAGTTCAGCCCCCGGTTTTAGTTAATGAGGAGTCGGGATTTGGAACCGGTCAGCTTCCCGACAAGGAGGGACAGATGTATCATATTCAAACCGATAATTTATACCTGGTACCAACCGCTGAGGTTCCTGTAACAAATATATTCAGGGATGTAATTTTAAAAAGCGACGAACTTCCCTTAAAATTGACCGCCTATACCCCGTGTTTCAGGCGTGAAGCCGGTTCTTATGGTAAGGATGTAAGAGGGTTGAACCGGCTGCATCAGTTCGATAAGGTTGAAATCGTTCAAATTGCCCATCCCGGCCATTCGTATGAAATTCTAGAACAAATGCGTGAGTATGTGAAAGGATTGCTGGATCAGTTGCAGTTGCCATTCAGAATTTTGAAACTCTGTGGTGGCGACATGAGTTTCGCGTCGGCATTAACATACGATATGGAAGTATTTTCGGCCGCCCAAAAGCGATGGCTCGAAGTAAGCTCGGTGTCGAATTTTGAATCTTTTCAATCGAACCGGCTGAAGTTGCGTTACCGCGAAGAACAAGGTAAGCCGCAGCTTGCCCATACACTAAACGGCAGCGCACTGGCGTTACCCCGTATAGTAGCCGCATTACTCGAAAACAATCAGTCCGATGAGGGAATTAAAATCCCCGATATACTGATCCCCTATTGCGGATTTGAATGGATAAAATAATCATGAAAAAAAACATACCGCTCATCGTCCTGTTTTTATTCTCATTTGCCTTTTCCTCAGTGGCACAGAGGCAAAACGACAGTGAACTGGCATTACAGTATGCCTCCACCGGTGAGTGCGATAAGGCCCTGTTGTATTTTGAAAAATGGTACAATAAGGATCCCTACGGTTCCTATCCGCCATTTTTGAAATGTTATATGGAACTGAAGGAATATGACAAAGCCGAAAAGCTGGTAAAAAAACAGATAAAACGGCAACCTGCCAACGCATCCCTGTGGGTCGACCTGGGACTGGTATATGAGTCAGACAACAAACCCGATCTGGCAAAACAACAGTACAACAAGGCAATTAAATCGCTCTTCCCCGATATTCAGCAAATTCAAAACCTGGGTGCCTTATTTGTTGAAAAAAGAATGCTCGATTATGCCGAAGCTACGTATCAGGAAGGCAGGAGGCAGGCCGGACAGGTTTATCCATTCAACTTTGAACTGGCCGATGTTTATGCACAAAAAAATCAACCACAGAAAATGGTTGATGAATATTTGAATATACTTGATTTCAACGAATCGTACCTTGCCAATGTTCAGGCCATACTGCAAAACAAAATGGCATTCGATCTCGAAGGAGGATTAAGCGATATCATTCGTACTTCGCTGTTGCGGAGGGTTCAAAAAGGAAATCAAAATATTATTTTTAACGAACTGTTATACTGGCTGCTGTTGCAGGAGAAAGATTTCAGTACAGCTTTAATTCAGGCTAAGGCCCTCGACAGGCGGAATGATGAAAACGGAAGCCGGCTTATTTCACTGGGCTTAACCTGCGTGTCGAATCAGGAATATGCCATTGCCGAAGAATGCTTTGAGTATGTAATTTTGAAAGGCACACAAAATTCAAATTATCTCACTGCAAGAATGGAACTTATTTCGGCCAGAGATAAAAAAATTACCACATCGGGCAATTACACTACAGCCGACCTGATAAAACTGGAACAGCAATATGAAATAACATTTGCCGAACTTGGGAAAACGCCCTTAACCGCTTCACTGGTCAGCAACTACGCGCACCTGAAAGCATTTTACCTGAATAAAATTGAGGAGGCTATTACCTTGCTTGAAGAAACTATCAGTATGCCACGGGTAAGTCCGCAGTTTGTTGCTCAATGCAAACTGGAACTGGGCGACATTCTTATTTTAAATGATGAAGTGTGGGATGCATCGTTATACTATTCGCAGGTTGACAAGGACTTTAAAAATGATGCCATCGGGCGTGAAGCCAAATTCAGGAACGCGCGTCTCTCCTATTACCTGGGTGAGTTTGAATGGGCCGCAGCACAGCTCAGTGTGTTAAAAGCCGCCACATCCCAGTTAATTTCAAACGACGCCATGAAATTAGGCCTGCTTATCATGGATAATCTCGGAATGGATAGCATTACCGAACCCCTGCAAATGTATGCCCGCGCTGATTTATATGCTTTTTGCAACAGAAACGACAAAGCACTTGCTACATTGGATTCAATTCTTGTTTCCTTTCCTGCCCATTCGCTAACAGATGAAATATGGTTCAAACAGGCGGAGATTTATTTTAAACAAGGTGATTTCATTAAATCGTCAGCAACATTTTTTAAAGTGTTTGAAGTGTATCCCGATGATATTCTTGGAGACGATGCGTTGTACCGGCTGGCAGAAATTACACGTGAAAAACTGAACGACAACATTCGCGCCAAAGAACTTTTTGAACTGTTGCTTACCAAATATCCGGGTTCGCTTTTCACGGTTGATGCCCGCAAACAATTCAGGGAGCTCAGAGGTGATACCAGGATGTAATAATTTAAGTTTACCAAATACCTATGATTATCTACAATGTTACAGTTAACATAAACCACGAGGTACACAACGAATGGTTGCTATGGATGAAAGAAGTACACATTCCTGAAGTACTGGGTACAGGAATTTTTACTGAAAGCAAAATGTTAAGGCTTATCGGTGATGAAGATTCGGGCGGTATAACCTATGCGGTTCAGTATACATGCGGCTCCATGAGTGATTACGAAAAGTACCGGGATAACTTTGCGCCCGGACTTCAACAGAAAGCACTTGACAAATTCAAAGATAAATTTGTTGCTTTCAGGACCCTGCTTGAAACCGTTTAGCCTATGCGGTTATTAATTATTCTTGTTTTTCTATTGGAGAATGCTGCAGTGGCGGCCCAGGATTTCAGCAAAGCCCGGACAGCTTACAACAAGATGATGCTTGCGATTGAAAAAGTTCATACATGTACTTTTACTTTGTCGCTCGATGAAAGGGTATTTGACAAATTCCTGTACGGAAGGCAACGAGTTAAACTGCAGGTAAAACCATACAAAGTTTATATTTACAGTTTAAAGCCCGATGAGGGCGCTGAAGTGCTTTACGCCGAAGGCGAAAACAACAATAAAGCCCTGATAAACCCAAACAGGTTTCCCTATATTAATTTTAATCTCCCGTTAACTCATTCGTTGTTCAGGAAAAACCACCAATATACTGCCGACCAGGTAGGATTCACTTACCTTCACGATGTGTTACGTGCGTATGAATCGCGTGAAAAGGAAAACTTTTACAGCAAATTATTCCTGAATGAGAATACTGCCGAAACAGGGTCGTGTTGTTATGTCCTTGAAATAAATAACAATGAATTTGGCTTTATGAATTACAAGGTGTTAAAAAATGAGAGTGTTACCGATATTGCCCGTAAATTTCATGTAAACGACCAGATGATCCTTGACCTTAACAGGAACATCGGGTATTTTGATCAGGTTGCAGAAGGCCAGGTAATTACTGTTCCAAACAGCTATGCCAAAAGAATTGTATTTTACATCAACCGCAAGTACAACCTTCCTTTAAAACAATATATATATGATCATAAAGGATTATATAGTAAAGTTGAATTCAGCGATTTTGTACTGAACCCGCCCATAGCGCCTGCTGAATTTAAGAGAAACTACAAAGACTACGGATTTTAACAGCAGTATAGCGATAATAAGTCACCATGGAGAATGCGGACATACAATCCCCTTTCCTATAACCCCTCCCGATGAATCATTCTGTAAGACCTCTTAAAGCACTTGGTCAGCATTTTTTAACAAAACCCGAAATTGCAAGGGATATTGCCGGTAGCATACTGCCTTATGTCAGCAACATGATGGTGGTTGAAATTGGTTCAGGAACCGGTATCCTTACCAACGCGTTGCTTGAGTCAGGAATTTCAAATTTATATTGCGTCGAAATTGATTCGCGATCGGTAAAATATCTGAAAGAACATTTTCCTCAATTAAGTCATCGCATTATTGAGAGCGATTTTTTATCCGACGCACTTGATTTTACAGGTAATGAACCGTTTATTGTAATCGGTAATTTTCCTTATAACATATCCTCTCAGATTCTGTTCAGGATTCTGGAAATGTATGATCGTATACCGGTTATTGCCGGAATGTTTCAGAAGGAAGTTGCGTTAAGGATTGCCTCGCCTCCCGGTGTAAAAGCTTATGGCATTTTAAGTGTGTTGCTTCAGGCACACTATGATATTGAATACCTTTTTGATGTTGCCCCCTCCTCTTTCAACCCCCCGCCTAAAGTCACTTCCGGGGTAATCAGGCTGGTATTAAAAACCGACCATATCCTGGGGTGTGATCCCGTTATGTTCCGAAAAGTTGTAAAAACAGCCTTCAATCAAAGGCGAAAGATGCTGGGCAATTCCATAAAATCGTTAATAAGCGACCCCTCATTAAAATTACCCTATCTCACGCAGCGCCCCGAACAGTTACATTACCGGCAGTTTATTGAACTCACTAACCTCCTGTTTCCCTTATGACAGCCGGACCAACCTGGTTTATTTTCCGGATAGATTTAAGGTATTTATCAGGGTGCTTTTTGTTTCCAATCACTTAAAAATATTATCTTTGTTCCACATCTAAAGCTTGTTAGGTGAGGTTACTGAATGAAAAGAAGCTGCTGCCCGGAAATGTCGAGAGACGCCAATGGGTTGAGCAGGCATGGTCGGAATAAGGCTTTGCATAATGCAGCTTCCGGAGTATTACCGGATAAGTCATTTTGAACTAAAACTAAACGAGGGGCTTTTGAAGAATGAATCATGCAGCGGGTACCTAACTTCGTGTAAACGGATTTTTTACTCCGGCTGTTGCTTTTAGCCAATCACTTCGCTTCATTTGTCCTTTGTTTAACAGAATAAACTGATGGAGCAGGCCACCATAAACCAGGACATAAAAAATCTGCTTGAAGCCAGGGAAACCTCAGGCCTCAAGGCGCTGCTCAACGAATGGCTTCCCGAAGAACTTGTCATGCTTTGCCAGGATCTCGATTTGGAAGAGACGTTGCAGGTTTTTAAAGTGATCGACCGTGACCAGGCTTTTCAAACTTTTGAAAATCTCGAAATAAGTCAGCAAAAGGAACTGGTGGATGTGCTCCCCAACCGGTTGCTTTCGCTTATCCTGAATGATATGTCGGCCGATAACCGGACGGCACTGCTCGAGGAATTAAATACCGAACAGCTTAACAAACTACTCAAGCTTTTAACCAAAAAGGAACGCTTTATCGCGCTCTCGCTGCTGGGTTACCCCGAAGATTCCATCGGCCGTTTGATGACGCCCGATTACCTGACTGTTCACCAGGACTGGACTGTACAACAGGTTTTGGATCACATCCGTGAAAACGGCGAACGAAGCGAAACACTGGATGTAATTTACATAGTTGATGAACGCGGATTATTGATTGATGACATCAAGATTGGTGAGTTTTTATTGTCGCCGCCTGACTCAAAAGTACATGAGCTTATGGACGGAAAAAAAGTTTCACTACTGGTGACCGATGACGAGGAAGTAGCCATTAATGTATTTACCGAGTTTAATCGCGTGGCTTTACCGGTTACCGATAAACATGGGTTGCTGTTGGGAATTGTTACTATTGATGACGTACTTGAGCTGGCCAAGAAAGAGGATACCGAGGATATTCAAAAACTTGGAGGTGTTGAAGCATTCGAAGAACCTTACATGGAAGTGCCGGTTTTGAAAATGATCAGCAAACGGGCCCCATGGCTTGTGATTTTATTTTTTGGTGAGCTGCTCACCGCTTCGGCTATGGCATTTTTTGAACATGAAATAGCACGAGCCGTGGTTTTAGCCCTGTTTATTCCGTTAATTGTTTCCAGCGGTGGTAATTCGGGTTCACAGGCTGCTACACTCATCATAAGAGCAATGGCTCTTGGCGAGGTTCAGCTTCGCGACTGGTTTCGTATTTTACGGCGTGAAATTGTATCGGGAGTATTTCTGGGATTACTGTTAGGATTACTTGGTTTTATGCGCATTATGTTGTGGTCGATGTTTACTGACGTTTATGGCGACCACTGGCTTGCGGTTGCACTCACCATTGGCTTTTCACTTACCGGTGTGGTATTATGGGGCAGTTTGATGGGCTCAATGTTACCATTAATTTTAAAACGGCTTGGCGCCGATCCCGCTACTTCATCGGCACCATTTATAGCTACTTTAGTTGATGTAACCGGGCTCATAATTTACTTCAGTCTTGCTGCGATATTGCTGAGTGGTACATTATTATGATTTGACATGAGCAAGAACATCCGTGTGTTGTTTATCGATTCTGTTCACCCTGTCTTAAACCATTCGCTCGAATCGGCCGGAATGGAATGTATTGATGCAACCCAATGGTCAGAACAGGAAATACACAATGCAGCAGGAACATTCAACGGAGTGGTTATACGCAGCAGAATTAAGCTGGACAAATCGTTTCTAGAAAAAAATCAGGAACTTCATTTTATTGCCAGGGCCGGTGCGGGCATGGAAAACATCGACTATCGGACCGCTGAATCACTTGGGATATCCTGTTTTAATGCCCCTGAGGGTAACAGAAACGCTGTTGCGGAACATGCTCTGGGTATGTTGCTGGCATTATTGAATAATCTGATTACGGCACACAAGGAGGTATGTAACGGTGTATGGCTACGTGAAAAAAACAGGGGAACCGAACTGGATGGTAAAACTGTCGGTATCATCGGGTTTGGAAATACCGGCAAGTCATTTGCCAAAAAACTTTCCGGCTTCAAAGTCAGGATCCTGGTTTATGACCCCTATCAAAAAATTAATACCGCAAAATACCCTTATGTTGAACAGGTGCTTATGGATACTATTTTTGACCAATGTGATATTTTATCGTTGCATATTCCGCTCACTGCCGAAACCGCAGCACTGGTCAACCCTGTTTTTATTCAAAAATTTAAGAAACAGTTTTATCTGCTTAACACATCCAGGGGCAGAGTTGTAATGACCGATAGTCTTGTGGAAGCACTCAAAACGGGTAAAGTAAAAGGGGCAGCACTCGATGTGCTCGACTTTGAATCGCTGTCGTTCGAAAATCTCTCTTTCGACAAACTTCCGAATACATTCAGGGAACTGGTTACATTTTCGAATGTGGTTTTGTCGCCTCACATTGCGGGCTGGACCCATGAGTCGCACCTGAAAATTTCAGAAATCCTGGCAAAAAAAATTATAGATTTTTACGCATCACTTTAGCGGGAGGAATTTCTTCATAGCTGTTGAGGGTTGGAGTAACCGGGTCCTCAACCGTTGCTTTTCGGATAATAAAATATCCGATGAAACTTGCAATTACCGATGCTCCCAGTATCCCGATTTTCGACTGGGTAACCAGTTCCTGATCAGTAAACGCCAAACCCGAAATGAACAGCGACATAGTAAAACCGATAGCTGAAAGAAACGCAGCCCCAACAAGGTGCATATAATTTAACCCAAGTGGTAAAGTTGCCCATTTGAGCTTCAGGAACAGGGTTACCATCAGCATCACTCCAATTACTTTACCTCCCAGCAGCCCGAAAAATGTTCCAACGGCAACGGATGAAGTTACCTGGTCAATAATATCTCCCGAAAGGGTGATACCTGCATTACTGAATGCAAATATTGGCATAATCACAAATGCCACCAGAGGATGCATGGCATGTTCGAGACGCTGTAAAGGTGTTAATGCAAACTTTGAAACATCGCGAATTTCTTCAAGAATATGTAATTGATCCACTGTAACCGTTGAATATTGATTGGGTTCAGCTTTCTCAAAACTGTCTAACAGATATTTTAATTTGTCAGAGTAAACCTGCTCCGAAAGTTTAACATTGGCAGGAATAGTAAATGCAACCAGCACTGCCGCTATGGTAGCATGTACACCCGACATAAGAAAAGCCAGCCACAATCCTCCTATTCCAACGACAGCGTAAAATAAGGTATTTCTCACCCCGATCAAATTTGCAAAAGCAAGCACCCCTAAAAAAACGGCACCGGTAAACAGGCTGATAAAATTAATATCGGATGTATAAAAAAATGCGATGACCAATACAGCCCCGATATCATCTGCAATAGCTAAAGCGGTAAGAAAAATTTTAAGAGTTACCGGCACCTTATCTCCCAAAAGATATAAAACTCCGAGAGCAAACGCAATATCAGTGGCCATAGGAATTCCCCATCCGTTGGATGCTTCTCCCTGGCT
>CAZPKJ010000095.1:10848-11370 GCA_964587075.1 uncultured Flavobacteriaceae bacterium
ATTAATGCGGGGAACACCATTCCACCTACTGCAGCGGCTATGGGTAACATTGCTTTACGAGGGGTGCTTAGTTCACCTTCAATAATTTCCCTTTTAAGTTCTAGCCCTACCACGAAAAAAAATACTGCCATCAAACCATCATTGATCCAGTGATGCAGCGATTTGGTAATAAAGTTTCCGTTGAAGCCAATGGAAAACTCAATTTCCCAGAGATGATGGAACTGCTCCGACCAGGGCGAATTTGAAAAAACCATAGCCAGAAAAGCGGAACTAAACAACATGATACCACTCATGGAACTGTTGTTAATGAACCGTTTTATTGGTTCAATGATCCATTTGTCGACCGGTTCTTCCCTGATTCCTGTATTTTTCATACGAACTCAAAACAACTCAAACTGCTATGAAGTTCAAATATAGTCTCTATAATTTTAACACCATAAAAAAAGAGCCTTTTTGATTGTCAAAAAGGCTCCTGAGTGAGATAAAATCAATGGATACTACTCAAAATACGTTCGTAATAAT
>CAZPKJ010000096.1:0-6278 GCA_964587075.1 uncultured Flavobacteriaceae bacterium
ACCGGGGCCACGCATCACTTCCTCCGTTTGCCGACCGCTTTACATTGTCGTTCGATGAAAAAGAGGTTACCGTTGTTTGTTTCCGGATAATTCCGGTTGTGGCATTACCCGAAGGATCGCGCTGAGCCAGGCAAAACTGAATATTGGTATTGGCACCCAGCGACTGAAATACCGAAGGGGTGTTTGAAGCATCGGCATTCATCCTGGCAAAATCCTGATTCAGCACGTCGAGCTGTGCCAGAATACGGGCATCCGAAATGTTTTGGGCACTGGTGTTCCAAACTATATGAAATACTACCGGTATGGTAATCACAGCCCCTACTCTGTTTTCAGGATTGGCAAGGAGCCAGTTTTGAATATCCTGCTCTATTTGTTCCATCCGAAGTTCGAGACCGGGATCCTGCTGTTTTAACATTTCATGATGCTCCATGGTACCACATCCCCTGTGGTTTTGGGCATGAACCGACATTCCTGTCATCATCAGAATGACCAGGGTAATTGCATAAATTTTCTTCATAGTATTGGTAGTTGGTTTTTGAAGCCTTAATTGGCTGTAACAAATCTAAATCAACCGTCAGCACATTACAAAGGACTCCGAAAAATAATTCTTAAAATATTATTAACCTCCGCGGGGATGATTCCATGTGGAACCACGATCAAAAACGTTGTTGCAAGCGTTCCTTATCGTCGCCCGGGGTTACTTTTAGAAGCAAGGCTGCCGTAAATACCGAGGAAATATGACTGGGTTCGGCTGAGTGTTTCATTATTAATTGATTTACAGACACTTAAGTGGAGCCAGGAAACCTTTCACAAACCAGGAACAATTTCGTGTAACGTTTTGATATGTAGAGAATCTTTTTTTTCTTTGCTACTCTCAAAAAACAGACAGATTTAATTTTATTCACATCCTACAAGATTATGATGAGCCGTACTAAATGCCTGATCTTTCTTTTGGTCACCCTTTTATCGCTGCCGGTTGTAGCGCAAAAAGCAAAGTCCGTTAAAAGCAAGACCCCAAAAGCTGATAAAGCCTACAACCAGGCCAATTATTCAAGGGCGCTTGAACTTTATAAAAAGTGTTACGCCAAACACAAGTCGAAAAACGATAAGGCCACCACAGCTTATAAAGCCGGTGAATCGTATCGTATGATGGGCAACTGGAAAGAAGCCAACAACTGGTATGAAAAATCGGTTAACGACGGCAACAAGGACCCGATGGCCATGTGGCAATATGCACAGGGCCTTCAGGCGAACGGACGATATGACGAAGCTATCGCGAAGTACAATGCCTACAAAGAACTGATGCCCGATGATGGCCGCACTGCCGGAGCCATTGAAGCCTGTAAAACAGCCCAGGGCTGGAAAGACAAGCCTACACGTGCCATCGTTGAAAACGCAAGTGCGCTCAATTCAAAATATTTTGATTTTTCACCCTCTAAATCCAATGTTCCCAACGGTATCTTTTTTACCTCTTCCAGAATGGAATCAACCGGAAGTTCCAACGATGGATGGTATGGCGAAAAATTCTTTGACCTGTTTACTGCAGCCATGGATAATAATGGCAAATGGAGTACCCCGGTAGCTGTTCCTCCTCCGGTTAACTCCGCTTCATCAGATGGCACCGCCGCCTGGGACGCTAAAAACAATGTGATGTATTTTACCCGTTGTGGTAAAATTAAAGGTAAAGAAGGTATTTGCCGTTTATACAAATCTGTTTATGCCAATGCAGCATGGGGTGAACCCGAAGCGCTTGCATTCGCATCGGAAGACTATAACACCGCACACCCGGCATTAAATGAAGACGGATCCGTTCTGTACTTCACTTCCGATATGCCCGGCTCCATGGGTGGCAAGGACATCTTTATGGTTCGCTGGGATGCCGCAACCGGCAACTGGGGAGTACCGGTAAATCTGGGTGCTGCAATCAATACTCAGGGCGATGAAATGTATCCGTACCTTTCCAATGCCGGAAAACTATATTTCTCAAGTAACGGTCATGCCGGAATGGGTGGATTGGATATATTCTCATCCGTTGAAGAAAATGGTGTGTGGAAAGCGGCCACCAATTTACAATCACCCATGAATTCTCCTGCCGACGATTTTGGAATCATGTTCAATGATGCTACCACCGGTTATCTTACCTCCAACCGTGAGGGTGGGCTTGGCGCGGATGATATTTACTCTTTCCGTATTCCTCCTCCAATATTCTCCGTTTCGGGCCGCGTATATGATACCGATACCAAGGAAAGTATTTCAGGTGCTACTGTTGAACTCTTCGGAAGCGACGGAACATCACTCAGTGTTAAAACCGGCTCCGATGGAATGTACCGTTATGACCTGAAGCAGGAAACCAAATACAAGGTTTCGGCCTCGTACACCGGTTACCTCACCAAGTTCCTTGAAGTGGCAACGATCGGACTTGAAGATTCAAAAGATTTTATAGGCGATTTCGACTTCCCATTGAAGTCAACTGCAAAGCCTATCGAAATGAAAGATATCTTTTATGACCTCGACAAGGCAACTTTGCGTGCCGAATCTAAAGTTGAACTCGACAACCTGATCAAGATCCTGGATGAAAATCCAACCATCACCATCCGTATCGAAGCTCATACCGATTCACGTGCCAGCAACGAGTACAACATCGATCTTTCAAAGCGCCGTGCCAAGTCAGTGGTTGATTATCTTATTAAGAATGGTGTTGATAAAGATCGCCTGAGCTCTGAAGGCTTTGGCGAAACAAAACTCCGCGTAAGCGATGAGGAAATTGCAAAAGCAGCTACCGAAGCTGCTAAAGAAGAACTGCATCAGCAAAACCGTAGAACGGAATTCAACGTGCTTAGCACCGATTTCGTTCCAAAGAAAAAGAAATAGCTCCTGCTGATAATAACCGGAAAGCATCCTGAAAAGGGGTGCTTTCCCTGTTTATATACGTACCACCATATCCAATATTCATGAGTGACCAGTCGCGATACATGGCCCGGGGAGTTTCATCATCCAAGGAAGATGTGCATAAAGCCATTCAGCATACCGACAAGGGATTATACCCAAAGGCTTTTTGTAAGATCATTCCTGATATACTGGGTAATGATGCCGGCTGGTGTAACATCATGCATGCCGATGGCGCAGGCACAAAGTCGTCGCTTGCCTACGCTTATTGGAAGGAAACCGGTGACATGTCGGTATGGAAAGGAATCGCTCAGGATGCCCTGGTAATGAACCTCGATGATCTGATATGTGTTGGCGCCACCGACCAGATTCTGTTGTCATCGACTATCGGGCGAAACAAGCGCCTGATTCCGGGCGAAGTTATTTCTGCCATCATTCAGGGTACCGGTGAACTGATTGAAGACCTTGCCAAACATGGAATTAATATTCATGCTACAGGAGGCGAAACTGCCGATGTGGGTGATTTGGTCCGCACCATTATTGTGGATAGTACCGTTGCCTGCCGCTTACGCCGGTCGGAGGTGATTGACAATGCCCGGATAGCTGCAAATGATGTTATAGTCGGGCTTGCATCATTTGGAAGATCGGTTTATGAAAAAGATTATAATGGCGGGATGGGTAGTAACGGACTTACTTCAGCAAGGCATGATGTATTCGCAACATATCTTGGAAAGAATTATCCCGAAACTTACGACAATGGTATTCCATCTGACCTCACTTATTCAGGTTCATTAAAACTTACCGATCCTGTAAAAATTGTGGATGACTACAGCGGTGTTCATGAAACGGTAACTGCCGGCAAACTGGTGTTATCTCCAACACGTACCTATGCCCCGGTAATAAAATCGGTCATCGGCGAATTCCGAAATCACATACATGGAATAGTGCATTGCTCAGGTGGCGGACAAACCAAAGTGCTTCATTTTACCGATAATTTGCATATTATTAAAGATAACCTGTTCCCGGTACCACCGCTGTTTGAATTAATACAAAAGCAATCGGCCACACCCTGGCAGGAAATGTATAAAGTATTTAACATGGGCCACCGGATGGAAATTTATACGGATGAAAAAACAGCGAATGACATTATTTCCATAGCCAACAGTTATAAAATTGAAGCACGTATCATTGGCCGCGTTGAAAGTTCAACTGAAAATAAATTAACTATAATGTCGCAGCACGGCACTTTTATTTATTAAAGCTTTATACAGATAAATTCAACGTATTTAGCTGTTCTGATAAATCAATCTGAATTACAATTTTCAAAATTAATGAGTTCCCTTATTGAAAAACTTGAATCCCTGAAGCATCGTTACCACGAAATTGGAACGCAGTTGGGTGATCCTGGTGTTATTGCCGATCAAAAGCGATACCGTGCGCTCACCAAGTCGTACCGCGATCTCGAAAAGATTGTTGAAGCATACCATGAATATAAAGGTGTGTTGAATCATATTGAGTCGGCCAGGCAGGTAATTATGAATGAAAAGGATGAGGAGTTTCGTGCCATGGCACGCGAGGAAATGGAGAAAGATTTAATACGGCAGGAAGAACTTGAAGAGGAAATCAGAATTTTACTTTTACCCCAGGATCCCGAAGACAGCAAAGATGCCATAGTAGAAATACGTGCCGGTACCGGTGGCGATGAAGCGAGCATTTTCGCGGGTGATCTGTTCAGAATGTACAGCAGGTATTGTGAAGGACGGGGCTGGAAGGTTATTGTAGTCGACTCGAATGATGGAAATACCGGTGGATATAAGGAAATAGTGTTTGAAGTTACCGGACAAAATGTATATGGTACACTAAAATATGAGAGCGGTGTTCACCGGGTGCAACGGGTACCCGAAACCGAAACCCAGGGGCGCGTACATACGTCGGCTGCAACCGTGGCTGTGTTACCTGAAGCTGATGAGGACTATGAGGTTGAAATAAGTCCGGCCGACCTCGAAGTACAAACAGCACGGTCGAGCGGTGCCGGCGGGCAAAATGTGAACAAGGTTGAAACCAAAGTTCAAATGACGCACAAACCAACCGGAATTGTTGTTACCTGCCAGGTAGAACGTTCGCAGCATGGCAACCGCGAGCGTGCCCTTCAGATGCTGAAGTCGAAATTGTATGAAATGGAAATAAACAGGCGGCAGGAAGAAACTTCCAAAAGAAGAAAAACCCTGGTTTCAACCGGCGACCGTTCGGCTAAAATACGTACCTATAATTATCCTCAAAGCCGTGTTACCGATCACCGGATAGGATTAAGCAATCATAACCTGCCCGCCATTATGAATGGTGACATACAGGAGTTTCTCGATGCATTGCAGATGGCCGAGAATGCCGAAAAAATGAAAGAAGCCTCTATTGCCTGAGTATAACGAGCTTACTTAATAACCCGGTAATTTTTATATTCACCAACTCTCCATCCCGTTAAAAATTCAATCAGAGAAAGTATTTTCATTTTCAGCGATTGTTTATTTTTAGAAGGATCAAATGAAAACCGCCAGTTTTTTTTAGCAATGCGATCCTGCATAACTTTGGGATGAGTACCCCTGAATAGTGCCAGTGAATCAATTTTTGAATAATCAAATAAGCCGGCATCTTCAATATGTTCATCAACCCACTGGTCGCTGTGCCACATTTTATGAAACGAACGCTGTTTGGCCTGCATGGTTTCGGGCGGTTTCACCCAGCCATAGTGGTGCATGAATGCGTAAACGGGTTTTACTTTTAATTTTTTACCGTTCTTCCGGAATCCCTGGGCGTCTTTGTAAGAGCGTATGGATGGATCGTTCCGGATAACACGGATTTCTTTTCGATACCACTTGCGCGAATCGCCGATGTAGTCGTATGAACCATAAAAGTGATGATAGTTCAGCAACAACCCCTCAACAGCATGATTATTCAGGTGCTTCTTCATGGCATCGGTAACCGCTTCAATGCCGTGTTCATGAAAAACTTCATCTCCCTGAATATAAAATACCCAATCGTTGCCGGCCGAAATGTTGTCAAGCGCCTTGTTAGTCTCATCAGCAAGAACCTTCCCCCCTTCTCTCAATGAATCATCCCATGTGCTATCGAAAATCCTGATCCTGTGATCACCAATCGACTCAATCAATTTACGGGTTCCATCATCGGAATTTCCAACAACAACTATAAACTCATCACAAAGGGTGAGTACACTCAAAATGGCTTCCTTAACGGGATAATCATATTTGACGGCATTCCTGATAAATGTACAGCCCGCAACTTTCAAAATAGTATTTACTAACGTTAAGGGTTATAGGATAATTGCATTGCTCAGTTCTTAAATCCCGAAGCAACTCCGGTATAACCGGATGGGGTAA
>CAZPKJ010000096.1:6288-11239 GCA_964587075.1 uncultured Flavobacteriaceae bacterium
TTCATTAACTCCGACTTAACCGAATCAGTAACATTTAATTCATGTATAAAACGATGCAATGATTCACGGTTTATTTTATCTCCGGTTCGCGTGAGCTCCTTCAGTGCTTCATAAGGGTTTGGATAGTTCTCGCGACGTAAAACAGTTTGAATGGCTTCGGCAACCACGGCCCAGTTATCTTCCAGCTGAGCCGAAATTTGCCCGGTGTTAACGCGTACTTTTATAAATCCGCGCATGAGCGAACCTAGCGCAATGAGCGTATGCGCAAACGGTACCCCCGTGTTACGTAAAACCGTTGAATCGGTAAGGTCGCGTTGCAGCCGGGATACAGGGAGCTTGGCTGATAAATGTTCGAACAAGGCGTTGGCAATTCCAATATTCCCTTCAGCATTTTCAAAATCAATCGGGTTCACCTTGTGTGGCATGGCACTGGAACCCACCTCATTCTTTTTTACCTCCTGGGTAAAGTAGTTCATTGAAATGTACAACCACATGTCGCGGGTAATATCCAGAAGAATATTATTAATCCGCTTCCAGCAATCAAAATAAGCGGCCAGGTTGTCGTAGTGTTCAATTTGTGTGGTGATCCGTGATCGGCGCAAGCCTAATGAGGTTACAAATTTATCAGCAAAACCCGGCCAGTCAATTTCGGGATAAGCTGCGTAGTGTGCGTTAAAATTTCCGGTTGCCCCGCCAAATTTTGCTGACCATGGAATTTGTTTCAACTGCCCCGACTGCTCCTTTAACCGCTCAACAAAAACTGCTATTTCCTTTCCAAGTGTAGTTGGTGATGCGGGCTGTCCATGGGTATGAGCGAGCATGGCTATGTTGCGCCACTGCTCCGACAATAGTTGCAACTTTTCAACCAGGGCTTCTAATGCAGGAAGCATCACTTGTGTGCCTGCATCCTTAACCGAGAGCGGAACAGCCGTATTGTTGATGTCTTGTGAAGTGAGCCCGAAATGGATAAATCCTGCTGCAGGGCCAAGTTCCTTATCAAACAAATCCCTGATATAATATTCGACCGCCTTCACATCGTGATTGGTGGAAGTCTCCAGCTTTTTAATAGCTTCAACATCGGTTGCCGACGGATCATGAGCCAACGACCGTAATTTTGCAATGGTTCCGGGAGAAACCGACTGCAATTGTGGTAAATTCAATTCCCACAATGCTACCAAATAAGCAACTTCAACCTTAACCCGGTACCGCATCAGAGAGGCTTCCGAAAAATATCCCGACAATGGTTCGGCAGCTTTCCGGTACCGGCCATCAACCGGTGAAATTGCATCAAGTGATTTTAAATTCATGCCAGTAAAAATAAAGCGGTAAAGATACTGATTCAACACGGCATTATTCCGCAATACCCTGCCGCGTAATATGTCATCATGATGATCAGCCGCTTTCCAATGAATACCTGATAGTCATTCAGAGCCCGCCGCTCTCAACCTGTGGCAAACTATTTTTTAATACCGCTTTCTGCTCAGGTGAGGCCAAAAACACTCCATAGACATAATTATAAATCTAATTTTCAATAATTTAACAATTATTTAAGCCAGGAAACTTTGTAAACTAAAATTGTTTCCATAGTTTTGCGCCCTGATTTTAAACGATTTTAAATTCAAGAAAGGGAGCCGTCGCCGTTCGCAATCAATCAGGATAGAAATTAATGGAAGCAGAAGACAGAATCATACAGAGTGCCACGGAACTGTTTTACCGGTTTGGTATCCGGAGCATCACTATGGATGATGTAGCTAAACATCTTTCAATGTCGAAGAAAACATTGTACCAGCACTTCAGTGATAAAAATGATCTGGTGATGAAGTGCTGCCGTTTCGACCTCGATAACCGCGCCTGCTCCTTTGAAGCCATCGCCGGTGAAGCCTCCGATCCGGTTGAGGAGCTAATCAAATGGATGGATTATATGGAGTCGAAATTTGCTGCTGTAAATCCGTATCTCTTTTACGATATGCAAAAATATCATCCCAGAGCATGGAATCTTTTCACCGAATTTAAAGAGAATCATTTGATGAGCATGATCGAAGATAATCTGAAGAAAGGAATTACCATGGGATTATACCGAACGGACATTAATATCCCGGTTATTGCCAGGCTGAGAATGGAACAGGTTGAAATGGGTTTCAATAAAAATATTTATCCTCACGATAAGTTTAAAGTTTCCGAAGTGCAGGTGGCGCTGTTAAGTCATTTCCTTCACGGGATAACTACACTCAAAGGACACAAACTCATTAACAAATACCGTCAAATTACCGAAGAAGAAGAATAATTCAAGAATATCCAATTATGAATCACTTTGTAAAATTATTATTGACCCCTGCCATGATCTTCCTGGTAAGTCATGCCCGGTTATCGGCGCAGACCGATACAGCATCTGAATCATTCACTGTTTCGCAGGCTGTTGAATTTGCATTGAAAAATAAAGCGGAAGTAAAAAATGCCGAACTCGATGTGTACATTGCCAAAGCACGCATGAACGAGCTCATTGGCGTGGGCTTGCCCCAGATAAACGCTTCGGGTGAAATAAACCGGTTCATTGAGCTTCCAACGCAATTTATTCCTGCCGAGTTTTTCGACGGTGAGCCCGGTACATACAGTGCGGTTCAGTTTGGACAGGATTATTCGGCCACTGCGGGTATTACCGCATCTCAATTGTTGTTTGACGGAACTTATCTGATCGGGCTCAAGGCAACAAAAACTTACGGCGAACTCTCAAAAAAAACATATTCGCAAACACGTATTGAAACCGCGGTAAATGTAACCAAGGCGTATTACATGGTTAAAGTTATGGAGGAACGCCTGGCTCAGCTTACCTCCGACCTCGAACGAATGGCAAAATTAAAAAACGACACGCGCGCACTATGGGAAGAAGGGTTCATTGAAAAGATCGACTACGACCGGGTAGCCTTAAATTATAATTTACTTGAATCGGCCAAAAACCAGGCACAGCGGTTAACCTCCAACAGCTACAGCCTGCTGAAGTTCCAGATGGGTATGGATTTGAAAACACCCATTGTACTGGTTGAAAACGTGGAGGATATTAATTTCACTGAATCACCTGAAAAAGTACAGGAGTTCGATTTCAGGAAACGGATTGAATATTCATCCCTTCAAACCCAGTATGAACTGACCGGACTTGATGTCCGCCGTTTTAAATCACTCCGCCTTCCAAGCCTTGTATTATTCGGCAGCCTCAGTGCAAACGCATCACGAAACGACTTTACCATATTCGACACGGGTTACCGATGGTATCCAACTTCAATTGTTGGAGCTTCTCTCAAGCTCCCGATATTTGGCGGTTTTCAGATAAACGAACAGGTGAGGCAAGCCAAATTCCGTCAGAAGCAGGTTGAGAACGCGTTCAAAAGCGTTGAGCTGGGACTAACCATAGAGCACGAATCGGCCCTGACACAACTTGAAAACAGTTTGGACAAATTGCAAACGCAAAAGAAAAACCGGGAGCTGGCCCGTGAAATCGCCCGTGTATCGAAAATAAAATACGATCAGGGTGTTGGCTCCAATCTTGAAATAATTGAAGCCGAGTCATCCTTGCGCGAGGCTGAAACCAATTACTACACCTCATTGCTTGAAACCATCATAGCTAAAATTGACCTCGACAAGGCAAAAGGCAATATCAAATACTAATTACCTGAATTTACAAAATACTTCATTATCACATTATGAAAAAAATAATTTCTGTAATAACGTTAGCGGTTCTGTTCGCTGCGTGCGGCGGCGGCGGTGCCAGCGACAAACAAAGCGAACTCGATAAGATGCTGAAAGAGCAGGCCGTACTTAACCAAAAAATCCGTGACCTCAAGGAGGCTATCCGTAACGAAACGGGAGATAAATCAGGAATCCGCCTGGTAGAAATTAATCCTCCGGTCATTGAAAGTTTCCGCCACTATGTTGAAGTACAAGCCCGTGTTGAGGGCGACCGGAGTGTTAGTGTAAGTTCACGCACCCAGGGAACCGTTACTTCCATTTTTGTAACGGAAGGCGATAAAGTTTCAAAAGGACAACTGCTTGCTTCACTCGATGACCAGATTTTGCAGCAATCACTTGCGGAAGTGGAAACACAATATCTTTTTGCCAAAAATATTTTTGAGAAACAAAAAAATTTATGGGACCAGAAAATCGGCAGCGAAGTACAGTTTCTTACAGCCAAAAACAATTATGAGTCTCTCGGAAAGCGCAGGGCTGCAATGATGGAACAACTGGATTTAACCCGTATTAAGTCGCCGGTTGACGGAACAGTAGATAATGTTCATATAAAAGTAGGACAGGCACTGGCACCCGGCATGCCCGCTGTTGCCGTAGTAAATTTATCAGGGCTAAAAGTTAAAGCTGAAGTTGGCGAATCGTATATAGGTAAAATAGGAAAAGGTGACGATGCTATAATTGTGTTTCCCGACTTAAACAGGGAAATTACAACAAAGGTGTCGTTCGCCTCTAAAATAATTAATACACTCAACAGGACCTTTCATGTTGAAGTACCCCTTACGGGAGATGTTTCCGATTTTCGACCGAATATGATTGCTGTGATGAAGATAGTTGATTACAAAAACGATTCGGCCATGGTTGTTCCGGTTGACCTGCTTCAGCGCTCTGCCGACGGACAGTACCTGATGGTGGCTGTTGAAAAAGATGGAAAACTTCTGGCCTCGCGAAAAAATGTTGAAACCGGTAAAACATACAGCGGCCGTGCAGAAATAACCGGAGGACTTTCAATGACCGATAAAATAATTACAACCGGTTACCGCGACCTTAATGAGGGCCAGGAACTCAGAACAAAGTAATTCGTTCTTGATTAAAGACAATTGTTATGACTGAAAAATTTAAAGAATTTAAACCCTCAAGCTGGGCTATTAACAACCGGACCAGTATTTACATTCTCACCATAATCATTACGCTCGCGGGACTGGCAACCTACAAT
>CAZPKJ010000097.1:0-11206 GCA_964587075.1 uncultured Flavobacteriaceae bacterium
CGGCAACAAGTAATGAAACTGAAAAACAAACCCAATCTTTTCATTTCGTATCTGCGCCAGCTGATGATGGCTTTTGCTCCGCATGGGTTCGCCGTCAATAAACAGTTCACCCTCGTAATCGGTATCCATAGTCGACAAAACATAAAGCAGCGTCGATTTACCGCACCCCGATTTACCGGTTACGGAAACAAACTCCCCCTTGTTTACGGTAATAGATACATCATTCAGCACCCTGAATTTTACCGGGTCGTGAAAATATTTGGTAATACCTTTTGTTTCAAGTACGGCGCGGTTCATTTATTTTCCTCGGATAATTACAACAGGGTCGACACGGCTGGCTTTACGGGCCGGGAAATAGCCTGCTACAAAGGTTGTGATCAGGGCAAACACGATTCCGATAAAATAATAAATAATGTTGTAATTTACCGGGTAGGTATGAATGGCAGGAAGGGCTGCAGTTTCAAAAGGGATGCGGTCAATGATCATCGAAAAACCCATGCCCAGGATCAGTCCGCCAATCCCGCCAAGGATACCAATAACCATCGACATATTAATAAATATTCGCTGCACATCCTGTCCTGAAAAACCGGTTGCTTTTAATATAGCGATGGAATCCATTTTTTCATAAATCATCATGTTTAAAATATTATATATACCAAAGCCGGCAACAATAAGTAGTGTAACACTAACGGCATACGTGATAATATTCCGGACTTTTGTTCCGGACTCAAATTGAGCATTAGCGGTTTGAATGTCTTCGGCATCTACCGAAAAAACTTTCGCGTATTCTTTACCTGCGACAGGTGCCATATCGATATCATTTAGTTTTATCTGAATATCGGTGAAATAATTACTTGCCTTACCTAACAGTTTTTGAGTGGTTTTGAGTGAGGCATAACTTTGAACATCATCAACAGCGGCCAGCCCAAGCTGGAATATGCCAACTACTTTGAGGGATACCTGGTCGCCTTTAGCGGTAGTAACTCTGATCATTTCTCCAACTTCGGTCATCATTTTATCAGCAACGCCTTTACCCAGAATAATGGAGTTGGCTACCCGGTTCAGGTCACGGGGGTCGCCACTGATAATATAATCGGCAAATGAAAAGTGTTTTAATTCGGTTTCCACATCAATGCCGTTGACCAGTCCGTTCAGATCGATAATGCCCACATTGTAAAATACCTGTGAAGCTACTTTTGGCGATACCGTAACAACACGGGGATCGTTTTGCAAGGCGTCAATTATAGCCATGCTGTTATAAATTTCAACGCGGCTGTCGGAAGGTTTTATGGAATGAGTGATGTTCATATAATCCTTTAACTCATTCGCCTGTCCTGCGGGTTGCATGGCAGATTGCGTGATGGCATTGTATAGCCGTATGTGTGGGGTCCGGTTTAAAATAAGGCTGTCGAGCATCATGTTTAGTCCGGTCATAAAACTTACCAGTGTAATAAACATGGCAATACCAAAAGTAACTCCCGTAGCAGCAATTAACGATTGCCTCAGCCTGGCGAGCAGCATGGTTGTAGAAATCTTAAATACCAGGGAGCGAATCATGGTGAAGGTAAATAGATTTCACGACCTTCAGTTATGCCACTGGTTATTTCGGTCCACTGCAGGTTGCGGATACCGGTTTTAACAAACGTTGTTTCATCAGCGGCAGTTAATACGCTGCTGTCGTTTAGCAGATAAGATGAAGGAATGGTTATGACATTTTGTTTTTTGGCAATCAGAATATTGGCTTCAACCGACAAATTCGGGTATAGCTGAACGGGGGGCCTGGTAAATTCTGCCCACACAATAAATGTTCTGGTACGTTCATTCATTAGGGGTTCAATGCGACGGATTGCCGCTTCGAATACTTCGCCACGGTAGCTGTCCATCGACAAAAAAACCTTTTGTCCTTTTTGTATTTTCACTATATCATATTCGTCGACCTGAAGTTCAATTTCAAACTTACCGGTTTCACCAATTACCGCTACGGGGAATTGCGCGCTTATCAGCTCACCGGGTTCTTTTAAAATATCATATACGGTACCCGTTATTTGACTTTTGATGATGAAATCGGTTTGTTGTTTAGTGGAAATGCGGAAATTATTTTGCGCCTGCAAATATGCTTTTTCCAGTTCCGATTTGGCGAGATTGTATTGCAGCTGAATGGCTTTGTATTCGGTTAACGATGTTTTATATGCCAGTTCACGCTGTTCAAGTTCAACTTTTGCACCAACACCCTGTTCCCATAAATTCCGTTGTCGGGCCAGCATGAGAGAATCGTTTTTCTTTTTATCGGTGGCAAGCACCATTCGGGATTCGAGCTCCAGCAGTGCAGGTGATCCCGGGCCGGCCTGGTTTTTCAAAAGCTCCATGCTGAGACGCGCGTTTTCGCTGCCGAGTTTACTTATGGTATTGTCCACTATAAACAACGTATCACCCTTTGATACCGAATCGCCTTCAGTAACCAGGCATTCCAGTATGATTCCATTAGCCGGCGAAAAAACATCATATTGATTCACCGACTTGATTAAACCGGATGCATATACCGATTCTGCAATGTCCTGAACTACGGGTTTTGTTGATTCAGAACCCCGGTTGCAGGAGGCAAGGAGCAGCAGGATGGCAGCTAAGATTATTTTAAACGGAATCATTTGCGCAGGATTAATTTATGAAAGTAAAAAAAGTTGATAAATTATTTTTGCAAATAATAAATAACTGAGATGACCGCGGGTGATTTAAATCACAATACACCACTTAAAACAAAAAATCAGCCTCAATGGCGCTTGTTTATGCTACCTTGACAAGTTTCAGAATTCGGATTTTTTCAAAAATCCAAATAACCGGATATACGGGGTCAAACTCCCACCACCTTGTTGCGAAATTACTTCTTGAAGCAAAATGGTGATGATTGTTCTGGAACAATTCCCCCAATAATAAAAAATCTATGAACAGCGTGTTTTTTGAATGATCGCCATCGTTATAATTGGTGTACCCATATTTATGCCCGGCCCAGTTTACAATAGCACCCTGGATAGGACCCATAAAAAAATGGAACGGCAGAAACAGCCACATCCACCACTGAGTGGCAAAAATGAGATACATCATGATATAACAAGCTACGAAAAAATAGCGCGACAAATCACTTTCAGCTATTTTTTCCATAGCTGGCCATGAGGGTATATTTTTATCAAACCTGGCTTCGGGCTGAACCTGATTTTTGACAAGGGCATGATAATAATCTTTAGTGTGCCAGATCATTTGAAATGCATCCCGGAAGTAATGTGGTGAGTGAGGATCCTTTTCGGTATCGCTGTAGGCATGATGCATCCGGTGCATAATGGCATAAGCCCTTGGGTTCAAATAGGATGACCCTTGCGTGAACCAGGTAAAAACAAACCAGAACTTCTCCCAAAAAGGGCTCATTGTGAACATTTTATGTGCGCCGTAACGGTGGTGGAAAAAGGTTTGAGCGAAAAGGGATAAATACCAGTGAAGTACGAGAAAGATGATAATTGGCATGCGGTTACTGTGGTTTAGAGGCTGCAAAGGTGCGAAAAAAACTCAAGGTTCGGGCAATTTACCACAGACTCCGCCTGCCAGTTTCACGCAACCAAATTGTTTTTCAGGTTTTTATGCACCTGCCTGTAGCCATATAATCCTACATAACCTGCTTCTTTAAAGGCTACTGCACTAAAATGGTAGCGGGTATCATACACCTGGCAAACAAAGTCAAAGTTGCAATGGGGCGATAAAATTTCGGGCCATGTTCTTAACAGATATCGCAAGGCAGGCCTTTTTAAATTATCGGTAAGCATGTCAATAAAATCGATACCGGTAGTATTGGCGTAAATTAACATTCCATTGAGAGATAACTTAATGACCGGATCCAAATGATAAAATCTTGAGCCCGATTGTGCATTGGTGTTTTGAAGGAAAATTTTTGATTCGGAAGAATGGTTCGTTTTCATGGTATTTTGGTTTTGATGGCCAACGGAACCTCATTGGCCAGTGGTTTATTCAATATCAAATTTGAATAATCCCATACATGCGATCAAATAAAATATGCTGAACCGGGTTTTTCAGGCGCTGAACGGGAAAGAACCTTTCAAAGGGTTGTGGGTTGCTTAAGCCAGATAAAAATTTCAGGAGTTATTGCTACCTGAAAAAGGGTTTAAGTTCCCGAAAAAGTATGTTTAAAGTAATCAATCGGCAGGTAGTTGATATTTTTCGCGAAACTTACGGTTCAGTTGCTTCTGAACATTATCGAGGTTAATGAGTTTTCCGCGAATATACGCCTGCTCAACAGTGGCGCTTTTCATATCCAGGATGTCGCCAGATGTAATAATAAGCGTTGCGTCTTTTCCCGATTCCACAGAACCTGTGAATGCATCCATTCCCAATATTCGGGCCGGCGATAAAGTAACCGCCTGTACAGCATCTTCATATTTTAATCCATGGCCTGCCGCCGATCCTGCATGAAATGCCAGGTTCCTGACTTGCCAGAATCCGGGCACCGAAATAGCAAATTCAATTCCCTGTTCTTTGAGCAGGGCGGGAAATTTATAGGGTAAATCATAGTCCTCGTCTTCGCGCGAAGGCAGGCGGTGTGTTTGATTTACCACAACCGGGATTTTCTGATCTTTTAACAGAGACGATACCAACAGTGCATCCGAACCCCCAACAAGTACCATTTGCATTCCGTATTGTTTACATATGCCGGCAGCAGAAATAATATCCTTCACATAATTACAGTGAACAAAGAGTTTTTTACTTCCATTGAACAGGCCCCGCATCGATTCAAGATGAATGTTTTTTTCCGGGTGGTCGGATTTAGCGGCATAAGTTCTGGCATCTTCGAAAAGTGTTTGCAGCTGTGCCAGCGATTCGGCCGACTTCTTTTTTTGTTTTTCTTCTGCTTCGGGGTCACGCGACCGGGTAGTTCGCAGAATGGGCCAGTTTATATGTACTCCAACATCCGATTTATATGCCGCATCTTCATAGTTCCAGGCATCCAGTTCCACTACCGACGACTGTCCGCTTACAATGCCTCCTCCGGGTACAACCTGAGCCAGTAAAACGCCATTTGAGCGTACCGTTGGAATCACCTTACTGTCGGTATTGTATGCTATCAGCGAACGTACCGAAGGATTGAGAGCTCCCGTTTCGGTGTGATCGATGGTTGCTCTGACCGCTTCGATTTCATTTAATCCAAGAACCGTATTCATGGCAATGAGGCCGGGGTAAACATGTTTGCCATTTATATCGATAATGGTATCATATGCAGTCCGGTCAATACGGATCCGTGTAGCATCGGCAACTAATTTCAGCTTGCCGTTTTCAAATCCTATGGCGCTGTTCGTAATGGTTTGCCCGTTGCCCGTATGAAGAATTCCGTTCAGCAATAAAATTCTTTGCTGCTGCTGCTGGGCGGGAACGGGATTTTGCGCGCGGGTTAACCGTGTGGCGAAACATAACAGCAGGATGATTATTATAATATTTATTTTCATAAAACTGAAAAAGTGTTAGTAGTTATATGTAGAATGATTACCAGGTATAATCATCAGTAATTAAATTGTTCGTCGTCGTGAACGTCGTCGCAATGATGTAACAGGTGTTCGCGGAACGCAGGTTTTTTAAGATCACCCTGTGGTGATTTGTTTTTTTCATCACGCATTTTATTCAAAATACGTGCCCGTTCTTTTTGAATTTCACTTCGCAGTTCAGCGTCACGGGTCAAATCAAAAAAGCAAATGCCATCGATATAGGTTTTTTCAACCTTCGAATACACCGAAAGCGGCGGGCCGTTCCAAAGTACAACATCGGCATCTTTTCCGGCTTTGATACTGCCAACCAGGTGATCGATACGTAAAAGACGCGCCGGGTTCAGGGTAACGAACTTCCAGGCATCTTCATCACTCAGGCCACCATACATGACGGCTTTGGCGGCTTCCTGGTTGAGACGCCTTGCCATTTCAGCATCGTCGGAATTAAACGCCGTAATTACTCCCATATCGTGCAAAATGGATCCGTTGTGCGGGATTGCTTCAATTACTTCATATTTATATGCCCACCAGTCACTGAAGCTCGATGCCCCGGCGCCATGCGCTTTCATTTTATCGGCCACCTTATAACCTTCAAGGATATGTGTAAAGGTGTTCACTTTAAAGCCCATCGAATCGGCTACGTGCATCAGCATGTTAATCTCCCCCTGCTGATAAGAGTGGCAGGTAATAAATCTTTTCCTGTTCATGATTTCGGTAAGTGCTTCCAGCTGAAGATCGCGGCGTGGTGCAGGCAATTTGCTTTTTGGATTATACGCCTGCCATGTTTTATGGTACTCTATGGCTTTGGTAAAGGCGTTGATATAAACCTGTTCAACTCCCATCCGGGTTTGAGGATAGCGGATCCTGTTGTCGTCGCCCCAGTTCGATTGTTTTACATTTTCACCCAATGCAAATTTTATAAATCCGGGTGCTCCCTGAAACTTCATCTGCTCAGCAGGGAAACCCCATCGCAACTTTATAATTGCCGATTGTCCCCCGATTGGATTACAGGAGCCATGCAACAGTTGCGACGTTGTAACTCCGCCGGCCAGCTGACGGTAAATCTGAATATCGTCGGGATCTATTACATCACTGATCCTGACTTCGGAAGTGACAGCGTGCGAGCATTCATTTACATTGTGACTAACCGCAATATGCGAATGTTCGTCAATAATTCCCGAAGTAAGATGTTTCCCCGTGCCATCAATTACGTTATACCCCGTTGTATCAAGATTCCTGCCGATGCTTTCAATTTTTCCGTTCCTGATCCTTACATCATGATCTTTTAATATTCCCGATGATTCGTTTGTCCATACCGTTACATTGCGGAAAATAATGTTTTCCGGTGCAGGAAGTGTTTTAAATCCGTACGCTTTCGCGGGATAGGTTACCGTACCGTATGACGGGATTTCGACAGTTGTGGTATCATTTTCTGCGCCACGGATGAATTCTCCGGTGCGAACCAGCTCCCAAAGCACATTCAGCCCCTGCGGGTTTATTGCAGTTCCTTTGAACAAGCGTCCATCATCCCCGTAAGGGAAACCATTTAAAGTATAACGTCCTTTGGCAGCCGGGTTTTTTAGCTCGAAACCGATAGCTATAACATGGTCGTTGAAAGTAACAGAAGCCTTGATAGTGTCGCCCCGGTACCGTAATTCACCTTGCGGTTTGTAGGATTCTCCCTTAACGGAAAGAAGCATGGTGGTAAGCGTATCAATCATGAGGGAATATTCCCCGCGTATGTCGACGGCAGGTTGCTGACTTATCACATAGGGCTTGCCGTTAATCCAGTTTTCGAAAATAAAATGATCCTTTTTGAAAATATCGCCCGATGTAATCAGGAAGTTTGCCATCATGCCTTTGCGGATGGCGCCACAGAGGTTTTCGATACCCAGTAACCGGGCGGGTGACTCGGTAACCGCCTTCAATGCTTCCTGTACAGGCAATCCGTATGAAATGGTTTTACGTAACTGCACAATAAATTCCTGAATATCCTTGAGCCCGTCGGAAGTAAAAACAACAGGTATGCCTGCATGATGTAATATAGCCGCGTTTGCAGGAGCCAGATCCCAGTGCATGAGTTCACCAAGTGAAAGGTTTAGCGCGTCATAAGGATTACTTACATCCTGGTTTTCGGGAAATCGCAATGGAATAATATAGGGGTTACCGGTAGCTTGTATTTCATGAACACGCTTGTATTCATCACCCGAACCTTTAATTATATACCGTACGCCAAATTCATCTCCTATTTTATCAGCGCGAAGTGACTGCAGGTAATTTTGACATTCAAAAATTTGCGGATAACTCTGATTGCTGATCCACGATTGTATGGAAATATTAAATTCTGTATTTTTTCCCGCCCCGGCGTACCAGCTGGCGTCAAGAAACGATTGGCGTAACAGGGCAATGGCTCCCATTTCGCTGGTGGGGTAAACCTGGTGTGATGTTCCTTTTTGAAAGGAATAACCTGCGGCTCCCTTTTCCTTCAGTATAACCTCCTGGTCGGATTCTGTTCCCAGGGTAACTATGCTTCCCGTTCCACGGGCAATACCATCCTGTGGCATTGAAAGCACTATACCGAATCCGGCTTTTCGGTACCGCGATGCTGATTCATCCTGAACCGTAAACAACCGGTGTGCCTCGGTTTCGGGTTTCAATGCCTGGTTCCATGAATAGGCCCCTTTGGTATTGGATGTAAGCTGGGGTAATTTGGCTTTTTCTGATTTGGACGGCTCGGGTAAACCATAAAACGTATACGGATCTATGAATGAGGGGTAAATCCACTTTCCGCTCATATCGTGGATAATGGTACCTGCAGGAATGACGGTTATTATACCAACAGCTTCTATACGACCGTTTTTAATTAAAAGCATCGATGAGTCCAGCGTGGTTTTATAATCCACTATGATGCGGGCATTTTTAAAAAGGTGGTAAAGGTTCCGTTTATCAGGAATGCCGTTAACCGGGAAGGTTTGCTGAGCCACAACAACTGTTGTTAGCAGGAGCATGATTCCGGACAGGGAGAGAATTTTCGTAGTCATGGAAAATTAATGAGGTACAATAATATTCAAAAAAGCACCATGGGCGCCTGTTGACACCTCAAAATGTGATCCTGATGAACCGGGCAACACGGACAGAAGGACTATTTACATGGTATTTACTTCAGTTATTAGGTTATTTGAGGCAGATTACTAATTTTGTTCGGACTAAACCCATATTGCTTATGTATACCGGATTGCTTCATACTCATTCACTTGTGCGCTGGATCATGTTGGGCCTGCTTATTTTTACCGTGTTCAGGGCATATAACGGATGGAAAAGTAACCGCACATATACCCCCGGCGATAAAAAACTGGCACTCTTTACGCTCATATTTTCACATGTTCAGTTACTGATAGGGTTTGTTTTGTACATGGTAAGCCCAATGGTCCAGTCGGCCTTGTCGGATATGGGAGGAGCTATGAAAGACCGCATGCTCAGGTTTTGGGCTGTGGAGCATATCAGTGCCATGATTATTGCCATATTGATCATCACTTTTGGCCATGCCCTTGCCAAGCGTGCTAAAACAGACTCTGAAAAATTCAAAAAAGTATTTATTTATTTCCTTGCCGCGTTAGTTCTCATCCTCATAACTATTCCCTGGCCGTTTACGCAAACCGGCGCGGGAAGAGGCTGGTTTTAAGACCCGGCTCCGGGCACTTCCGGAATTTCTTTAATGCCTCAGTTACCTACTTCTCTTCATAAAGCACGCGAAAGGGTTGTGCTTGTTTCGGTTGCCCGTCAGGGGTATTCGTTACAGCAGGTGAATGAATTTTTAGACGAGCTGGAATTTCTGGCCGAAACCGCAGGTGCGGTTACCGTGAAAAGGTTTGTGCAAAAGCTCGATCATCCCGACCCACGTACCTATGTTGGCAAAGGGAAGCTGAATGAAATAGTTGCTTTTGTATCGGATAATAACATTCAGATCATTGTTTTTGATGATGAACTAAGCCCCTCACAAATAAGAAACATTGAAAAGGAAGCGAAAGTCAGAATCCTTGACCGGACCAATCTGATACTCGATATTTTCGCTAAGCGGGCACGAACGGCCCAGGCCCGTACCCAAGTGGAGCTGGCTCAATACCAATACCTCCTTCCCCGGTTAACGAGGATGTGGACCCACCTTGAAAAACAACGCGGAGGAATTGGTTTGCGAGGACCCGGTGAAACTGAAATTGAAACCGACAGGAGGGTGATCCGCGACAAGCTGAGCAGGTTAAAAGACAAGCTTAAGGAAATTGACAAGCAGAATTTCACCCGGCGAAAACAGCGGGAGAAGTTGGTTCGTGTAGCCCTGGTTGGTTATACCAATGTAGGTAAATCAACTATTATGAACCTGCTGAGTAAGTCGGATGTGTTTGCCGAGAACAAGTTATTTGCCACACTCGATACTACTGTCCGGAAAGTGGTGCTTGAAACGGTTCCTTTCCTGTTATCCGACACCGTTGGCTTTATCAGGAAATTGCCGCATAACCTGGTAGAGTCGTTTAAAAGCACCCTGGATGAGGTACGCGAAGCGGATGTGTTGTTACATGTTGTTGATATTTCGCATCCGGGTTTCGAAGAACAAATTGCCGTGGTAAATCAAACGCTGGTTGAAATTGGCGCGTCCAACAAACCGGTTATTCTTGTGTTCAATAAAATTGACGCATACAAAAATCCTGAGCGCGATGATTTTGATGAAAGCGAAACACCAACACTCGACGAATTAAAAGCGTCGTGGATTGCCAGGGAAAATCAGTCGGCCGTGTTTATATCGGCTGCCACCAATCAGAATATAAACGAACTCCGTTCGGTATTGATGAAATTTGTTAAGGAAAAACATTATCAGATATATCCCAATACCGAAGGATAACCACTTAGTTTCGATATTTTTTCGTCAAAAACCTTATTTACACGTATTCCTAAACGTTAGCACAGTTAACATGCTGAATCAATCCGGAAAAGAGAGATATCGGCATGAATGTACTATGAATGGCGGTTAAACTTTCGCAGGCGGTTCCATAACAGCGCCGCATTTTTTACAGGTACGTTTTTCGGAAGATGAATAAAAAGCGTCCATGGCCACAGGAAGATCCTTTACAATATCCTTTAAGTCGAGAACCGTTTCATGAAGCAGGTTATTACATTTTTCGCAATACCATTGAAAGCGGTCCTTCATTCCGGGCCGTCGCTGAACTTCCATAACCAGTCCTACCGTGTTGGGCCCGCGTTGGGGAGAATGTGGTGTACGTGGTGGCAGTAAAAAAATATCGCCTTCGCGGATATCAATAGTCCTGGGCTTGCCATCCTCTATAATTTTGACCTGCACATCTCCTTCCAGCTGGTAAAAAAATTCTTCGGTTTCATTAAAGTGATAATCTTTCCTGGAATTGGGTCCTCCAACCACCATCACGATAAAGTCCTGGTTGGGAGTATATACCACCTGATTGCCAACAGGAGGTTTTATCAGGTGCCTGTTTTCATCAATCCATTTCTTAAAATTCAAAGGTGACGCTGATGCCATAGTTTTTGTGTATTAATAATGAGGATGGAAATTGCTGCAATGGTACAGGCAGCCCGACTGTTTCACAAATTAAGAAAAAAAAATCCATAATTAAAACAAAGCCGGAAGTATATCATTACCGCAA